>JAOAIJ010000019.1 GCA_026414765.1 Clostridia bacterium
GAAAGTTTTTGGGGATAGCTACAGGTATCGTCAGCAGTATAACGAGTACAAGAAAAAGAGGGCTGCAGAACAACGCGCCAAGGAGCGTGAAATGAAAAACGGAGAGCAAATGGAATTGGTTTAGTGCATATTCCATACAAATAACGAAAGAGAGGTAAAAAAATATGAAAATAACAGAGGTAAAAATACACCCGGTAAATACAGAAGGAAACCTTAAGGCATTTGTAAGCATAACATTGGACAAGCAGTTTGTTGTCGGTGGGTTAGCTGTGATGAATGGCACAAAAGGATTGTTTGTAAAGATGCCTAGCAGAAAAGTAGGGGATGAATATAAGGACACATGTTACCCGGTAACAAAGGAATTTAGACAGGAATTAGTTGATACTGTATTGGCAGAGTATAGGAGAGTGTCGGTTGATAGTTACCAGGATAATGTAGAAGTAGAGGAACCGTTACCGTTTTAAAGCGTAATAAATATAAAATGTGCAATGTAAAGGGTGGTGCAAATGAAAATATTAGTAGCTTGTGAGTATAGCGGAGTTGTAAGGGATGCGTTTAGAAAACTTGGGCATGACGCGTGGAGTTGCGATATTATCCCAACGGATGCAGACCCAACTTATCACATTCAGGGGGATGTAATTGAAATACTTGACCATGGCTGGGATATGATGATTGCTCATCCACCTTGTACATATTTAACACTCGCCGGCAATAAGTGGTATAAGCCTGAGTACAAAGACAGGTTTCCAGATAGGTTAAAGCAAATGAAAGATGCGGCAGATTTTTTTATAAAGCTGGCAAATGCACCAATTAAAAGAATCGCAATAGAAAACCCAATAGGAAGGATGTCAAGCATATTCAGAAAGCCAGACCAAATAATCCAACCATATCATTTTGGACACCCGGTAAGAAAATCAACGTGTTTATGGCTTGAAGGATTGCCAGCACTCAAATCCACAAACATAGTGCCATTTGAAATTGATATATTCCCTTCTGGAAACACTCAGTCAAAATGGCATACCGAAACCGGGCATATAAAGGACAGAGCAGAAAGAAGTAAAGCAAGGTCAAAAACATTTCAAGGCATAGCAGATGCAATGGCTCAACAATGGGGTGGATTAGTTGAAAAAGTAAATTCAATAAGTGCGTAATATTAAGACAAAGTGCAATACAAAATTAAAATAATGGGCTGTAGATAGATAAATAAAAAATAAATAGAAAGTGAGGTGACAATACTTCTTCGAATTGAAAGACAAATATATTATATCTTGTGCAACTACAGCCCAAAAGGAGGATATATGAGTGATATAAGTCAGATAATTGGGATTATTATTGCAGTAATGTGTCTATTATTTGGAATTGGATTTAGCTTATATTGGAACAAAATCGCAGTTAACATAATAGAATCCATTGCAGCAAAAATATGTTGTGTAGCAAGCACTTTAACAACAGCATTAATAATTGGATGGGCTATATGGTAAAGGAGGAATGTATATGAGTGAGTATAAGCCAATGTTCGGGAAAGGAGTGAAAAGGAAAAAGCGTAAGGCAAAAAATAATCCACGACCAACCGACCAAGATTGCTGTGCGATTACAGGTAAGCCTTACGCAGAACTACATGAAGTATTCTATGGGGTAAACAGACAAAAGTCAATACAGTATGGTATGCAGATAAGACTATCTCCGGAATATCATCGTATTGGAGCTAATGCAGTACATAACAATCCAGCATTTGACTTACAGCTTAAGCAGGAATTCCAGAAAAATTTTGAAGCGGAACATGGCCACGATAAGTTTATGGCTGTATTCCGCAAAAACTATATAGGAATAACAGTAGAAGAGTATAAAAGGCAGGGGGTAGCGTAAATGGCATGTAATAGTAAAAGGAAAGGTGTAGAAGGTGAAAGAGAGTGGGCTAAATTTTGTCGGGAGCAAGGGTATGATGTGCGAAGATCGCAACAATATGCTGGCGGCACTGAAGAAAGCGCAGACTGTATCGGGTTACCGTATATACATCAAGAAGTAAAAAGGGTACAAGCACTAAATATTGATGAAGCGTTAGAACAGGCACAAGCGGATATAAGTATGGCAATAGATAAAGCTGTATTTGAATTTAAAGATATGTTTGAGCTAATGGCAATTGTAGCACACAGGAAAAATGGTAAGCGCTGGAAAGTGACCATGTATGCTGAAGATTGGTTTAAGATTTACAAAGAATATGAATCCAGTAAAGCAATTTGGAATAGAAAATATCCAGGGAAGAAAGAAGGTGCCTAATGGATAGCGGACAAGACCTTTTACTAGCATTAAGACAACAAAGGACACTGTTGATTGACTGCGTAGATGCAATGAAAGTAGTCGGTAGAATGTTGGCACAGGCCACTAGAGATTATAAAGTTGCACTCAGGAAAGAGATCCTTAGATTACATGTAGAAGATAAAGTGGCATGGACTGCATGTTATGATCTGGCTTTAGGCGAAGAGAAGGTGGCTGAATTGCGGTTTAACCGGGATATTAAGCAGAGTGATTACGATGTATGTCAGGAAAAAATTGCACAAATTAAGCTAGAAATAAAGATACTAGAGGGCGAAATTAAAACAGACTTACAACACAATTATTGAAGTATTTCGAGTTTTATGGTATAATTATGCTAATGGTATATCATAAAAGGAGAATACATATGCAGAAAAATGATTTGACTGGTAAAAAATTTGGAAGATGGACAGCAATAAGTTTTGATGGAATAAAAAACAAACATACTTTTTGGGAATGCAAATGTGATTGCGGAAACACGAAAAGTGTGGATGCTTCAGTGCTGAGAAGGGGAGATAGCCTTAGTTGTGGGTGTTTGCGCTCAGAGATAATAAGCAACAGAACAAAAAAGTGGGTGGAGGGTAGATTAGAGCAAATTTACAGAAATATGAAAAATAGGTGCTACAACCATAACGTCAAAGCTTATAAAAATTATGGTGGCAGAGGGATAAAAGTTTGCGAGGATTGGTTGAAAGATGGAATGAATTTTCAGGAATGGGCTTTAGCTAACGGATATGCCGAAAATCTAACAATAGAGCGGAAAGACGTTAACAAAGATTATGAACCAAGTAATTGCGTTTGGGTAAGCATGAAGGAACAACAGAACAATCGTAGGGATAACAAAAAAGTAAAATACAAAGGCAAAATAGTTACCATATCGCAATTGTCTGAAATTACAGGGATATTAGACAAGACTCTTTATTACTGGAAAGAAAAAGGATGTTTAAAAGAAAAACTTTCAAACGGCAAGATTGAAGCGAAAAAATATTTATTTAATGGAGAACTTAAAACTTTAAGAGAATTGTCGGAACAACATGGGCTAGACGAAAAGCTTGTAAGAAATAGAATGCGAAGAGGTTGGAATTTAAAAGATTCTTTGCAACCTCCGAAAACTTCATGGAAGAGGAAATTAGGCTGCTAGAAAGCGAAATTAATAAAGAGTGGGGAAAGGTGGGGTAAATGATGTTATTAACAATACCTAAGACCAACACTAATAAAGGGGACATAATAGCTTTTACAATGGATAACAGGACTGTAGATTATGGGGAAGTAATAACGGTAACAGAGAATACTACATTGGTAAGTGTAGGGAAAGGAATGGAGAAAATTTTAAACAACCTTCAGGGAGAAGCAATACCGTACAGTATAGATATATAACCTGTTAAAGTGAGGTGACTAACTAACTTATGAGAAGTATAACAGATATGCTAATGGAATATGCCACTGTAAATAAAGAGATATGCAGACAAAATGAAGCGTTACAAGTGGCGGTAAAAGCGCAACTAAATGCGGACGGAGGTATAAAAGCTAGTATAATGACAGATATGCCACACGGGTCTGGCGTTGGTAATCCTACATACGAAAAAACTGCTAACCTGTTTGAGCATTTAGAAGAAATTTGCATAGAGCTTGCAGAATTAGCAGAGACAACAAAATATGAGATAAGGAGACTAGTTGATCTAAAGAAAGATATAGATTACGCATTTATGTATCTTACGTATGAGGAAAGAAACATAATAAAACTAAGGTACATTGATTATCCAGAGCCTAAATATACATGGGATAAAGTGGTGTCTGAATCTTATTATTGTAGGTCGCAATGCTTTGAAATCCACAGAAGAGCTATAGAGAAAATGGAAAAAGTTTTAAACATCGGACAAAATCGGACTGCATCAGGCTTATAATTATATTGTGGAGATTTGGAATTGTTCTCACTTTAACATACTTAGCCCCTATGTAATTGCCCTGGTAAACAGACCGGGGCTTTTGCATGTGCTGAAGTATTAACCGGAGGAATATATGAAAGACATAATAAAATGGGTAAAAACAAGCTGTATAGGATGTAAAAGAACAAAGGCTATGTTAAAGCGTAAGAGTTGTATAGGATGTAGGGAGATAAAGGTTGGGTGATATTATGGCAGATAAGTTGACAACTAAACAGAGATTATTTGTTAAAGAATACCTTGTCGACTTAAATGCTACTCAGGCAGCGATAAGGGCAGGATATTCAGAAAATACAGCAAGGTTTATAGCTGCTGAGAACTTAACAAAACCCAACATACAGGAAGCCATCCAGGAGGCAATTAAACAGCGCGAAGATAAAATAGACATAAATAGCCAATGGGTATTGAAAAGGCTTGTAGAACTCTCTGAGCGATGTATGCAAGGTACACCGGTATACGATAAAGAAGGAAATGAGACAGGAGAATGGAAGTTTGAAGCCAATGCAGCTAATAGGTCATTAGAGTTGATTGGCAAGCATCTAGGCATGTTCACTGATAAAGTAGAATCCAAAGTAACAGCCGAGAATACAAATGTTAACATAGACTACAGCAGTCTACCTGATGAAGCGTTGGCAGAAATAGAGCAGGCTAAGGGGCATGATGAGATAATGAAGATAGTAGCCAGGTATAAGAAGTAATACAAGTGTAATACAAGGTATTGCGTACGTAATACGACATATGGTATAATATAAGTACATGAAAGGAGTGTGCTTATATGAATTTAAAGTGCGACAAAGAAAAATGTATTTGGTATTCTAAGTATCATGCTGCTGGATGCATATTAAAAGGCGAAGTAAGTATGACTTGTAGAAATAATGAATATTGCGAATATCAAGAAAGGCGGTCAACGGAGGTCTCAAATGGTTAGACGTAAAAAAGACCAACCTCCTATGCCAACATGGTCATTCAGATGTACGAAGGAATTTAGGGAAGAAACAATTCGTTGTGCTGAGATAGCAGACGAAAGTGATAGTGAGTATATACGTAAGGCTGTAGAAATGAGAAATGCTCAGATGAAGAAAAGAGAATCGGACATACAATGGACTATTGACAAAGAAAAGGAGCTCGATGAAAAGTATGGTCCGGTTAAGCCGGAAATAAGTGAGGAAATCTGTAAAGACATTAAGAAAAATATAGATAAGGATATTAAGAAAGGTAAAGTTGAAGGGGTAAGGACTTACTTTAAGAAAAAGTAATGCTTAAATTACAGTATAGGTAAAGGAGAAGTAAGTATGTTTACAACTGAAAAGTTTGATATTGTTGAGAGTTATGAAAAGGATGGAAGATATTACATAAAAACAGACGGGTATGGAACTATTGATACTGGAGATAAAGAACAATGGGAAAAGGCTGTTAAAGATGGCTATGTTGAAATTGATATAGCGCAAACATACGGAATGTATGGAGTTTGAGCCAATACCCACAATAGAGTAGTACAATAAGGAGTGAGTAATGAATAGAATAAAAAAGGGATATTCTATCGAAGAATCCTTAACAATACCACTGCATAAGGGTAAGAAAAACATACTTTAAGAAGTAATTGTGTAAAGGAGAGTAGGGGATGATACCTAAAACAATAAGTTGCGAAAACTGTAAGTATTATATGAATGCGCCATATGGAGATCAAACGGTTTATTATTGTGATAAGCTATATACAAAATTTGATTGCGTGCTTTCGCAGCAAAAATGTGAACTTTTTGAGCCTGTAGAGGTAAAGGAGAAGTAAGTATGAGAGGAATTTATATAAATAAGCCTGAAAAAGAATATTACAACTGCGACATATGTGAATCGGGCAAGAATGTACTAGAGGTAACAGGGGAAGCAAACTGTCATGAATACGGAAGCTGTTCAAGTTCTGTATGGATATGCATTGAATGCTTAACCAAGGTTGCTGATGGCAAAATGGTGATAAAAGAAGGGCAGCCAATACCCACAATAGAGTAGTACATTTAAGGAGTGAGTAAGTAATGGATAATATTGTCGATAGATATAATTATCTGATTAATAAAGGTCTTACATCTGAAAAAGCGTTAAAAAGATTGTTTGCCGAATATAATTTGCATTTAGTAAATAAAGCTAGATGCATAGGTTATGATGATGTTATAGCGTTTTTATTGAGGCATGAGGAAAGAGAACTGCTTGAGCCTAAAGAGGAGTGAGTAAGGAATGAGTAAAGAGCAATTTATTGGGAGAGTTTTAGGGTTTATAACATTTTTAATTATTATTATACCAATAATTAGATGGCAAATGAGGAAAACCTTTAAGGAGTTTGAGCCTAAAGAGTAATACAGAGAGGTGAGAGGATGAGTAGTAGAGGGAAGAAAAAGAAGCTGTTGAAACAAACTAAAAAGCCTTTAACGCTTGAAGATGTTATTTTAAAAACAAGCCGGCGATTATATATATAGAGGTGATAATATGGAACAAACAGGAAAAATAATTATATTTGACAGTGAAGAAACTGCAAAAATATGGTTTAAAACAATAAATGAGGTAAAAAAAGCTTCTAAAGTTGAAGCATTATACATGGATTTTAATGAATGGGTTAATAAGCAAGGCGATAGTGCATGAATACAGCAATAAGTAAAGAATCAGCATTTGTTGCGATAAGTAGAGCTAAGGCTGCGGAGGAAATAGAGAGAAGGAAGAAGTATATTGAGCAGCTATATGAGCAGACTAATGATAAATTTATACCATTATACGATAATAAGTCCAGGTACTTAGTATTAGTCGGTGGTGGTGGTAGTGGTAAGTCAATATTTACAGGTAGAAAACTGTTACATAGAACGGTGTCCGAAAAAGGGCATCGTTTTTTAGTTGTTAGAAAAGTTGCAAGGACGTTAAGGGAATCATGTTTCCAGCAGTTAAGAGGGCAAATAAGCGAGCATTATAATTATAGCGACTTTGATATCAATAAAACAGACATGAAGATTGTACACCGGCCTACAGGAAATGAAATACTATTTGCTGGGTTGGATGATGTAGAAAAGCTTAAGTCGATATACAACATTACCGGGATATGGTGCGAAGAAGCTTCAGAGCTTGAAGAAGGTGATCTGAATCAGCTTGACATACGTTTAAGAGGTGAGACTAAATATTACAAACAAATAATACTAAGCTTTAACCCAATAGACATTAACCACTGGCTAAAGAAAAGGTTCTTTGATGCTGTACTGCCTGACACTACTACGGTCCACAGCACATACAAAGACAATAAATTTCTTGACAATGAAGCAAAAAAGGTCCTAGAGACGTTTAAAGAGACAGACCCATATTACTATTCGGTTTACTGTCTCGGTGAATGGGGCGTACTTGGCAAAACAATATTTGATAAGCAAAAGGTAAGCGAAAGATTAAGCCAAATAAGAGATAAAAAACCTCTTAAAACAGGATTTTTTGTTTGCGAAATGTTATACGATAAAATAGTTGATAAATCAATAAGGTGGGTTGATGATGAACAAGGCTATATCAAAATATATGAGGACGTCAAGACCAATTATCCATATGTAATAGGCGGAGATACTTCCGGGGAAGGTTCTGACTATTTTATTGGGCAAGTGATAGATAATACCAGCGGTAAACAGGTTGCGACATTAAGACATCAGTTTGACGAGGATTTATACGCTAAACAGATATATTGCCTTGGCAAGTATTACAATGAAGCGTTAATTGGTATTGAATCTAATTACAGCACATACCCGATTAGAGAGCTTGAACGGCTTGGATATAGCAAGCAGTATGTTAGAGAACAAGAGGATAGTTACACACATAAAATTCAATCGTCATTTGGATTTAAGACAACATCATTAACAAGACCAATTATACTAGCAAACTTAGTTGAGATGGTACGTGAACACACTGAATTAATAAATGACGCTGTTACTCTTGAAGAAATGTTAACCTTTGTTCGTAACGAAAAAGGCCGTCCAGAAGCTCAAGAAGGGGCGCATGATGATTGCATAATGGGGTTAGCAATAGCGCATTACATTAGACCACAACAAGGTCATAACATAATTAACGCGTTCAAGCCTAATCTACAAGGCATTAGTCCAGATGCATTACAAGACTACAACAGAGCAGATGATGCAGGCAAAAAACATTTGCTTGAACAATGGGGAAGGGCAGAACATCAGGTTATAGGTAAACAAAACGGATTGACTATAGTCAAGAAAAATGGGAAGAGGGTGTATGTATAATGCTTGAAAAATGTCCTATATGTGAAGCAACACTAATCAATGGTACAGATAGTAAGCTTAAAATAACATATCCTCCTGAAAAGCTTCAGGAGTTTGCAGCAGGATTGTTGTCTATAGAACAATTAAACGAGTTTGCTTTATTTCACTATGAAAGGCATAGATTATGTCCTAATCATGGTAATAGAGACACGATTATTGAGGATGGGGTAGAGAGGTTTATTGCTCCACCATGCCAGAATTATTACGGCATACGTGGCGGTACTATAGAGGTTCCTGACGTTGTAGTTGAAATAATAAAAATTGAAGATAATTGAGGTATTTTTATGAATGCCACAGAAGCGTTTAAAGTATTAGGGATAGAAAAGAAGTTTCCTATTTCTGAAGAAACTGTAAAGAAACATTACAGAGAAAAAGCAAAAGAAAACCATCCAGACATTACCGGAAACGATGAACAAATGAAAGTTATTAATGCGGCTTATGAATGGTTAAATTTAAACTTAGATAAAGTTAATAATGCAAACACTCAAAACAAAGAGAAACAAAAATTTAAGTCAACAGATGATATGGTAAAAACATTTGCAAGCCTATATTTGATAGAGCAAGACATTAATAAACGAAAAAGAATGATTGATGATCTATTGAAAATGCTTGAGAATTATAAACTTGAAGAAAAGCTATCAATGTTTAGAGACATACTTAATAAAAAGTAAGTTTCTTTTTTATTGCCTAAAACGGAGGTGAAACCGTGGGATTACTGGATAAACTTAAAAAAATAGGTGGTGATATGTTGGAAAAGGTAAAGGACAAAAAAGAAGAATATGAAAAGTCGGCCAAAGTTGCATCGATGCAAAATGAATTTATAGAAGCCAAGTCTAAGTATGATACTGAAATAATGGATGAGCGCGAGTGGCTTTACCTTGGTAATAAAGAAGTAGACAGGAATATAAACAGCTCCAACAAGCCTACTAAAAAAGCCAATAACGTTATTAATATTATATATGAATTTATAGAGTCTCAAGTTGATACAACGATACCGCTACCTTCAGTAAAAGCAAAAAGACAAGGGTTTAGTGAACAAGCACAAATTATAGAAGATTCTATAAAGTCAGATTTAATGGAATCAGACATATATCGTATAAATGACGAAAATGAGCGTATAACGCCAATACAAGGGATATCTGTTATAACAGTAGATTGGAATCCGGACTTTATACATCACCTTTATAGGGGCGAAATTGAGCTAAATAACAAACATCCTAAGTGTTTAATTCCGGAGCCTGGTGTTTATGCTTTACAGAAAATGAGTAAGTTTTGGATAATGTCCTCTGAGACTAAAGAGTTTGTAAAAAACCGTTATGGAGTAGACGTATCGGATGAAGATGAAGAATATCCGGAAATAAATTCTTTAAACACTGATGGAAACGTTTCAAAACAAAGCGCAATGTTAAACTCTGATACTGCAAGGCTAAAAGGGTCCGGGTCTCCAAATGACAAAGTAACTGTGATAACTAAATGGTATAAAGATAGCAAAGGTAAGATATGTAAATATACTTGGTGCGGCAATAAAGAATTAGAAGACATGCCAAACTTTTTTGCAAGGCGACTAAAACGGTGTGCTGAATGCAACTCTGTTGTTTACAGTGGGAAATGCGAGTGTGGCAGCAAAAAAATAAAAACATCTATTGAAGAATATGAGGAACTTAACCAAGATATTGCACTGTCAGACGGTACAGTTATACCGGCAATGTCACCTAAATATGATGAGTACGGGCAGCCAGAAATGGAAATGGTTACAGATGAAATGGGTATGCCTGTATTAGATATGATTGGACAACCTCAATTAAGACCTGTAATGGAGCCAACTAAAATAAAGTATTTTTGTCCAACTCGTTATCCTGTAGTTGTAAGAAAAAATGTTCCGGCTCAGTTTAGTTTTACCGGCCAGAGTGATGTTGATATTATACGCGATCAGCAGGACGCTATTAAAAAAGTTGTAACTAAAATAGAACGTAAAATAATAGACGGTGGGGCTTTGGTTAAACTTCCTGAAGATCCTAATATTAAAATTTCTGATGAAATATACAAAGTAGTTCGTGGAACTCCTGACAAATTAGGTCAAATTGGAGTAGAAAATATAGAAGCAAATATTGGTCAAGACATAACATTTATGCAACAACAGTATAAAGCGGCTCAATTTACATTAGGCATAACAGACAGCTACCAAGGTAAGCCTGACGCAACAGCTACAAGCGGGAAAGCTAAACAATTACAGATAGCGCAGGCAAGCGGCAGAATGCAATCTAAAGCTTTTAACAAGAGAGTAGCCTACAAGGAACTGTTTGAAATTATGTTTGAGTTCAAACTGGCATTTTACGATGAAATAAGGCCATTCTTAGCTAAAGATGAATACGGCAAGGACATATACAAGGAGTTCAACAAATATGATTTCCTAGAGCAAGATTCTTCAGGGGAATGGTTTTACAACACAGACTATATATTTGATGCTGATGTAAACGGTGCCATGATGAATGACAAGCTTTGGATTCGAGAGCAAGCTATGGAGCTATTTGCAAGTAAAGCAATAGATGATATGCAATTATTTACTATACTTGAATCAATTAATTTCCCTATGGCAAAGGAGATTAAACGCCAGAAGGAAGAACAACGCCAGCAAATGCAACAGCAGCAAGCATTAATGCAACAGCAAGCTACACAAATGATGGGGGTATTACCTGGGGGAGGTGGTAATATTGCCCCGACATAACGGAAATAAAGTAAAAAAGAAAGGAGGGAAAAGACCGTGTTAGTTGAAAGCGAATTAATTAAACAAAAATTTGCCTATCTGAATCCTTTGCCTAAAATTAATACTTGGGCTATAGAAGATGAAGACGGCACAGTTTGCAAAACTCACACTTTCATTAATGGAAGTGACGTACCAGAAAATTATTACGAAGCAGAATATCCCAAATTCAAAACAATTGAAGAAGCTGTTGAAGCAACTGATAATGCAATAAAAAATGTCATTACCAACTATAAGAAGGTTTGGTTAAGAATATTTCCAATGTTAAAACAGCTTGATGATGGAACTTATCTTATTAGGACTAGATTAGCTTACAAATGAATGGAGGTGAAAGACTATGGCAAAAGGTTTCCCCAAAAACCCTAACGCAAAATGTGTAGGTGACAAAGTATCAACCGACAACCCGCCTGTAAAAGTAAAAACAGGTAAGGACTTAAGATCAGGAAAATAACATAGAGCGAAGTTATCCACTGTATAGTGGTTTTTTTATGCTCAAAATTCGCTTAAGCAAGCGCAAAAAGCTTAATTTACGGAGGTTATTATGTTTAACATATTTAAGCAGCCCTACCTAGAAAACGATGATGGAGTAAACATGGGAGGGTCAGTAGGCGCGACAGATGCACAGGTCGCCGATGTGCAAAACAATGATTCTGGCGTTGAAGCACAGACGGACACAGGCGCAAGTGATACCAATATAGGTAGTGATAGAGTCGCTGACCATAAACCAGTACAAAGTGATGAAGATAACGCCAAGTATGCAGCAGCAAGACGAGAAGCAGAAACACAAGCAAGGCAACTAAAAGAACGTCAAGATAATTTTGCTAGGCAATACGGCTATGAATCTTTTGAGGAAATGGAATACGCTCAACAAATCAAGACGTACACCGACCAGGGTGTAGACCCTGTTGTTGCTGAAATGAAAATAGAACAAGATAGAATAAAAAATCAGTTAGCTATGCAAGGCCACCAAGCTAGAATAGTAAACGAAAAATCTATGTTGTCTAATCAAAAGTTTTTTAAAGATTTAGAGCCGTTAATTGATGCAACATTGACAGCAAATCCTACTTTGCCAGTAAAAGCAGTTTTTGACTTTATAAAAGGTCAAAAGATGGATGAATTACTAGCAAAGGAATCTAAAGCTGCGGCACAAAGACAGTTAAACAACATTAACAATAAATCACACATTCGGCCTGACGGTGGAGGTGTTGACATTGATAATGTAGTTGTTGATGAAAACGAGTTTAAACTAGCTAAAATTCTTAACAAAAACTTGACCCGTGATGAGTGGATTAAATTTAAAAAAACACAAAAATAAAAGGAGTGAATCATAATGGCATTTGAAGTTATAAAATGCGGTGGAAGGTCAATTCCAATCGTAACAGAGTATTTAATGGCAGATAATGAAGCTTGCACAAAGGGCGAAGGTCTTGCATTGACAAGCGGTAGATTAACAAAGGTTGCTGCAACTGCTGCGCCTGAGTTTATAGCACAGAAATCAGTAGCGGCTTCGGCTTCTCCTACTGTATTAGTACCGGTAATAAAAGTTGATGAAAATGTTCAGTTAGAAGTAATGTCAACAGGTCAGATAACTACTCCTGGTGCAAAATATACTATTCACACTGACGGATTACAGATCACTACTACAACTACAAGCGGTGTGTTTGAAGTTGTAAGAACTGACGGAGCAACAACATCTAAGGTAAGAGGATATTTTAATGTTTAATAGTTAAACAAGCGCTCAAATATGAGCGTTTTTTTATTTGAAGGTTTTGCGGCATAGCCAGCCGCCCCCTTCTTCCAAATACAAACAGGGAAGGAGGATTGATAACAAAATTTAAGGAGAGTGAATTATAATGGCAGTATTTTCAAAAGGCGCAGGATTAGCGGATTCTATATATGGTAAAGTCCAGGACCCTATCAAAAAATTTATTACGGATGCTGAAACGTTTGAAAAAAAGAACTCACAAATTGATAACATATTCAACGTTATTCCAATTGAAACTTATGGAGTAAGAATGGGAACAATGACCACATTTGGCGATTTTGAGCCTGTAGGAGAAGGTGGAGAATACCCCGAAACTTCAATGGTCGAAGGTAACTACAAATTTATTGAGCCTGACACTTGGAAGTCAATGAGAAAAGTTACTGAAGAAATGCTCATGGATTCTGACTCTATAGGAATGGTTAAAGTTAAGCAGCTATTTGCTGACTTTGTTCCTGCTTACTACAGAACAAGGGAAAAGTTTGGAGCTGGTATACTTAATGCCGGTAACGCAACATCAATGACATTCGGTGGAAAGACATACGACATAAAAGGTGCTGATAGCTTAGCGTTATTTTCTACTGCTCACACAAGGGCAAGCGGAGCAAGAGGAAGCGGAACACAGTCAAATTATTTTGATGCTCCATTTTCATATGACAACCTTTGCAAAGTTGAAGAACTCATGCAGAAATTTACAAATGATGATGGAGATTATGCAGGAATTCAGCCGGATACTATAATAATTCCAAACAATGCAAGGATAAAAAAGCTTGTAGCTGATGCTCTTTGGGCTAAAGAAGATGGCAAGGCTGATTCTGCTGACAACGGTTACAACTACCAGGCTGGAAGATGGCATGTAATTACATGGAATTATCTTAACAACTATTCAGGGATAACGTCTGGTACAGATTGTTGGTTTGTAATGGACAGCAAGAGAAACGCAATTGACGGATTGACTTGGGTAGACAGAATGCCTTTGACTATTAAGTCATTTATAGATGAGTATACAGACGTAAATATATGGGCTGGTCGTGGAAGATATGCAGCTGCTCCGGTTAACTGGTTGCCAATAGCTGCTTGCGCGCCTGGTCTTGGAAGTTCAATAGCTTAATAACTGAGGGGTGTTATGCCCCTCTACTCTTGAAAGGAGTTGTTAAACATGGGTTACACACATAATGATGGATATTCTGCAACCGGTACAGGATTTGCAGTGGGTAAAAAAGGTTCTGAAGTACAAGTAATTGACAGTACAGGTAATATCACTGTACCAGCAAGTAAAGAACTAAACTTGACAACAGGTCAGTTTGTGACAGGAGAAAAGTTCACTATAAACTATCCCAACTTTGCAGCAGCAGATACTGCAAAACCTTTTTTTATTGCTCCGGCAGCGTGCCAAATAGTTGACGCTGATTTATGGTATGCAACAGCAGCAGGACAAGCAGGGACATTAAATGTTGAAAAATTGACATCAGGCCAAGCTATTGGCTCGGGTGTTTCTGTCCTTGCATCAGGTTTTAATATGGCAGCCTCTGCAACAGTACCGCAATCAGGAAATATTACATCTACAGCGGCAGATGCTTTAATGGCAGCAGGAAACGTGCTTGCATTAAAGGTTACTTCTGGTGCGGCTACTTCGTTAGCAAATGCTTCTTTAACATTAACTGGACAGTGGACGTAAAATGGGGCTTAAATGCCCCTTTTATATTATGGAGGTAAACATGCTTCTTTATATGTTAGAAAAAAGATTAAATGAAGTTATACAAGCTTTGTGCGGGTTATATACTCAAAAAGAAACAATTGACAGAGCGATTATGGAGCATAAAGCTATAGTTGGAGAATTGCAATTACAAATAAAAGCTTACAATGAAAAATGCAAAGCTGTTTCTTTTGACAAAAATGAAGTATTTGATGCTGTTAAAAGCATTGATACTGATTTACCAGAGGTGAAAAAATGAAAAACATTATTCGTGATGAAGAAATAGATTTAATGAGATCTGACACAAAATTGTTGTATGACATAAGAGAATTATTAAAAGAACTTATTTTTTATGTAAAATCACAAGAAGAAAACAAAGATGTTCCGTCCGGTGTTCATTGTCAATACTGCAATGGAACACATGACAATAGATTTCAAGTAGCCGCTTGTGCAAAGAAAAAGAAAAAGGATGGTGTTAAAAATGAATGTAAATATTAAGGGTAATTCGATATCTTACATAATCCCTTACTTTCAATTAACAGATTGGGCTAGTTTTACTAACCAGCCATCAAATGACGGGGTAGAAATAGTTTCGTCAAGTGCAAATGATACTCAAAAAATAACTATATTTGGCACAACTAACGGGACAAGTAATGTTGTATATGAGACTGTAACACTTACGGGTACTACAGCAGTTGCAACAACAAAAACCGATTGGGGTAATATTTACGGTGCATTTCTTGGTGATATATACGGGTTGAATTCTACGCCAGCAGTAGGAACTATAACGATAAGAGAAGCAAGCGGAGATCAAGCCATTACTACTATTGCAGCTACAAAGAGAAGCAAGGGAATGGTTAATTTATATTTGCCTGGAAGGACAATAGATATACATAATGTATCAGGGAATACATGGTTGATTGATAATGTTGCAAACACAACAACAACAGTCGCTACAGCTACAAATGGATTTCAATATACTGCAGGAATGGCAGACGAGATCAAAATAAATAAATATTTATCCCTAATTGGAGATTCAACCGGTTCTACAGTACAGATAAAAGTATTGGAGGAATAAATATGGGTTTAAAAATTGGTAAAGTGACAGGTCAATACAATAGGTGGAGATATACAGAGGACTTGTCGTATGCCGGGTATTCTACTGTAAACCTTACTAAAACCCCAGCTAATACAGTAACTATATATGATGGTATTACTCCAATAACTTTAGGGCAAATATCTTCTACAAATTACTATGGCAGCGTAACAACAAATTTATCAGGTTTAGGATTACAGCCGTTTGTAATAGGCAAGAAATATTTTGTTTCCGGATATGTAAAAAATGACGCAGATGTTGAGCGTTGGTTTTGGCCTAGATATGTAGGAGCAGGAGCAAACGCACACGGGTCTTGTTATATGAGTATTACCCCTAGAAGATACTGGACTTTATTAACTGCAACAGCAACTAACTTACCGCAGCCGTACTGGTTTTTTAATGGAAACGGAGCAATAAATAACGCTACTGTAACGGCGTATATTGGAGGGTTCCAAATAGAGCTTGTTCCGGACGATACCAAAATAGGCGTAAGCGTTATGGGTGATAGTACAGTTGCAGGAAGTTCCGGGAAAAAGGATGCTGAAAATTCTGTAGAGTGGACAAGATGGGCTGAAGGATGGCTAAATGTGCCATTTTATAATCGTGGTGTTGGCGGTAATACAACTCAACAGATGATTGACAGATGGGCGGCAGATATGACACCACTTGCTGGTGATCCATACTATGTAAAGTACACAATTATCCAGGGTGGTATAAATGACTTGCCGACACAAACTGCCGAGCAGATAGTTACCAACCTTACTACAATGCGTGATCTAGCTATAGCAGACGGTACAATTCCTGTTATGTGTACTATTTCACCATGTAATAAAACCGGTGATGAAGAGACTGTGCGAAACCAAGCTAACGCATTAATAAGAAGCAATTTTAATCTTGTTATTGACTTAGATCTTATTTTAAAAGACCCAGCAAACCCAAACCAACTTCATCCTGATTGGGTAGGAGATGGAACACACTTTACAGCACTAGGCAAAAAAGCGATAGGACAATATATAGCAAACTCAGGTATAATGAGTTTCTTGCAACCTAGCCCATATCAAAAACTTGCTACATCACCATTTTCACAATATACAGATGTTAGCTACAAGTTAAGTTTATCAAATAGCATTACTTTATAACGCTTTAAAGGTGGTGAAAATATGCAACTTTCAGAGATTTTTGACATTGCATACCGCTATATTAATGAAAAATCGGTTAACGGTACTGACATTAGCGATACAAACGGGAATTACATAGATATAAAGAAACGAATGTATGGACCTGCTAACGCTTCACAAATGCGATTAGCGGGTTTTGTTAAAATACCGGATATTTATTCTATAAGCCAAAATCCTATAACAAACTTGCTTGGCATACAAGGTTTTAATGAAGTTCAACACTTTCCAGGAGACAATAAAACATATACTTCTACAGGCGCTAAATCATTTTCCATAGAAGTGGATAAACCATGTGTAATAAGTTTTGATGAATCCGTATCAGGAGTATGGACTCCATTAGAAGGTACTTATTATGACGGTGATTCTACTCAAGCGTTTAGCGGTTCTATAACGGTTACAGGAATAAGTAAGTATACAAATTACAGAGGGTTATTAACGATTGCAAGTGCTTCTAATCTCATAAGGATAACCGTAGTAGCTACCTACCCAATGAAATCAAGGTATAGGGCGTTATTTCAATATCCTTATGCAAGTGCTAATGATGTTCCTTGGTATAGGGCATATATTGAATATAGTTTGCCTGCGGATTATTGGCAGTTTAACAAAATGATGCGTACATATGACGAGCGCCAGTTTACAGAAAATAAAGACTACATTTTAACTTCTGACAACAAGATATATATTAATTGGCATCTTACCGGACAGTTTGATATTCATTATTGGAAGTACCCGACAGAAATAACACCTTCTACTTCAGATAATTACGAATTAGAAGTAAGTAAAGAATGTCAAGCTTTAATGCCTTGGTTTATTGGTGGACAAGCAATAATGCCTGATGATAGCTCTATAGGGATACAATTGCTTAATCAATATTACCAAATGGAATCTGAACTAAGCCAAGATATGCCTTATACTCAAGAAGAATCTGAAGATACTGACGGTTGGTAAGGAGGTATTAAAATGCCAGTTAGAAAACCAATACAATTAGAACAACCACCTCCGCCTGTTCCAGAGTATTTGCGCTTAGGCCAAAATGTTCCATTTTCCGGAATTAACCTTAAGAATGATGATTCGGCAATAAGTGACGGACAAACTCCTTATGGAGCCAAAAATTATAATTTGGATGATGGAGGGAAACCAGCAAAGCGAAAAGGTCTTACTTATGTATACACTTCTTCATTAGGTTCCGGACAAATAAACGGGTTATACAAAGACGAATACAATGGTAAAAAAGTATTTGCATGGAATACTAAACTTTATACTCAAATTGGGACTTCTGCGCCTGTGGAAATAATGAGCGGCCTTTCAAACACTAAAGGCTATTTTTATGTGTTTAATGACATATTGTATTACAAAAACGGAGTTGACTTTGTAAAGGTTACATCTTCACACGTTGCATCAAGCGCATTAACAGGTGCGTATATTCCTACATTAACAGTAAGCACACCGCCTACAGGTGGAGGTACAACTAACGAAAGCAGAAATCTAATACAGCCAGGATTCAAACAAAAGTATAACGGCGATGGCAGCTCAACAGCTTACACTATAATATACACTTTATTAGATGCTACAACAATAACAGCAACAGCAAACGGAGTAGCTAAAACTGAAGGAGTAGATTTTAGTGTAAACCGCACAACGGGAATTTTAACTTTTAATGTAGCTCCTGTAAGTGGGACAAACAATGTTGAAATTACAGCGTACAAGACGTTTAGCGGTGATGCAGATAAAATTATTAAAGCAACACGGGCTACATTATACGGCGGTGGAACTAATGACAGCCGTATTTTTATTTGTGGGAATTCTGAATACCCAAATGTGTATTGGTATACAGGGCTTACAGGCTCAACAAACTACGACGCTACATACTATCCTGAGTTTAACTTTAACAGAATAGGATCAGACAATAAAGCGATAAGTAATTGGAGTTACTTGTATTCTAGCCTTATAGCCTTAAAAGAAGATGGAGTTTACAAAATAACTTACTCAAGTTCAAGCGGTTCAGTAACTTTTCCGGTATCTATTCTTAATAGACAGGTTGGCTGTGATATGCCAGATAGTGTACAAATAATACAAGATAGCCCTGTGTTTGGTAATACGGTAAGCGGATTACATCGTATAGTGCCGACTTATATAGAGTCTGAAAAAAATGTAGCTTCAATTTCTTCTCTTATTAATGGAAGAGGTGTAACGGCTCCGGGATTGTTAGACCATGATATAAATGATCTGCAAAATTGTACAAGCGTTGACGATGGACAAAAGTATTACCTTATTGTTGGTGATGTTGCATATGTTTGGGATTATGAGTTAAGTCCATTTACAGGTAACCAAAATAACTTAATTTGGTATTACTACACCGGAATAAATGCTAATTGTTGGGCGTTTATACAGAGAGTATTATATTACGGCGATCGCACTAATGGATATTTAGTAAAATTCCAAGACAATAAAAATGATTTTGGAAATGCAATTAATGCAATATGGAGAAGCAAGTTATTTGATTTTAACGCACCTGAAAGGCTTAAAGACGTAACACAAATTTGGCTTACTACTAAAGCATTAGGCGGTACAGCATTGACAATAAATTATTTTGATGAAAATAACACGCTTGTTGAATCTGCTATAGTAACGGCTAGTGAAACCAATTCGTATAGCTGGTCTAAATTTAGTTGGTCAGCTTTTACATGGTATGTTACTAAATACGCGCCTGTAATAAGAAAAAGGCCAAAGTTAAAAAAGATTAAGTATTTTCAGATTGAAATACAGAATAACGAAGTTAACCAAGATTTATCAATTATTAAATTGGTGATTGAGTACTTATTGAAAGGCAAGGTGAAATAATATGTCAATAACACCTATGGCTTTTAGTCCGGCAAATGGACTAAGAGATTCAACAACATATCCAACTACACCAGCAAATGAAGCAGCAGCAAGAGAACAAATTCAAGGCAGACTTGACGAAATAAGAGATTATATTAACGATACTCTTAATGTAGAGGTTTTGCCTAAAGACGGAGGAGAAATAAAAAACTACTCTGAAACATTAACTACTATTGCATCCGCGACAGGAACGGTAGATTTAGATATATCAAACGGCAATGTATTTGATGTAGCACTGTCAGGTAATACAACTTTTACATTCAGTAATCCTGCTGCTTCAGGAAAAGTTTGTTCATTTACTGTTATACTTAATCAGGATGCTACTGGAAGGACAGTAACATGGCCTGCAAGTGTAAAGTGGAGTAATGATACATCCCCTGACATAGCTACTGCAAACAAAACGTCAATCCTTACCTTTGTTACAAAAAATAGTGGTACTCGGTGGTATGGCTTTCTTGGCGGTAATAACTTTACAACATAGGAGGTTTTATATGTTAGCAAATAGAATGTTGATGTCTCCTATAAGGTATAGTACAACAAAGCTACTTTTACACATGAATGGCTCGAATGGGTCTACTGTTTTTACAGACAGTTCAGTAATAACTAAATTAGTTACTGCAAATGGTAACTCTCAAATAAGTACGGCACAATATAAATTTGGTGGCGCAAGTGGATTTTTTGATGGTAGTGGGGATTATTTGTCTATTCCTACAAGCTCAGATTTTATTTTTAATATCCCTTGGTGCTTTGATTGTTGGTTTAGACCAGCACGACTTAGTAACGCAACATATTCACAATTTATATTTAGAAAAGGAGATAACACGCAAGGCATTTCGCTACATTTTGACGATCAATCAGGAACACGTTTGCGATTTAGCTATGGTAGTGGTAGCGAACTTACATTTGCATGTACGCTGGTTTTAAACACTTGGTATCATGTGGAGGTTAGTTATGACGGGTCAAAACTATACTGTTTTTTAGATGGTACATTACTAAATACAGGAGGAACAAGTTGGACACCTCCTTCTAATAATTCACTTGACTTTTTTATAGGGAAAGGTGTTGTATCGCAGCAAGATTATTCTGGATATATAGATGAATTAAGGTGGGTAAGCGGTGTTGCAGGACATACAAGTAATTTTACTCCTCCTACTTCAGAATATACCCCATAAATAAAAAGTATGATATAATTATATGTAAGAGGTGACAAATATATGAAAAAATATTTATCCGGATTACTTACAGGTATAATTATATCTTTATCTATTACCGGGTTTGCTGCTGTAAAATTAACTGCTCAATATAGTGAAGCAAGGGTAAAATTAGATGGCAACTATTTAGGTGGGAAAGTTGTAAGCGTAAATGATGGAAAGACCAGTAAAAACTATGTTAGTATAGATGCTATTGTAAAGGCTTTAAACGCTTCATATAAATGGAATGGAGCTACTAAGACAATAGAACTTACCAGGCCTAAACCATTGACAGTGGAACAGGTAGCAAAGGATAATTTAAACAATTGTGTGTTGATCACTTGCTATAAAAACGGCGAGCAAATAGGTACAGGCTCCGGTGTAATTATTGATGTAAAAGGAACAGCTTACATATTAACAAATAAACATGTGCTTGATATGGGTGTAGAATATGGCATATCTTATCAGTGGATAGCGGAGGATTTAGAGTATAAAACAAAGTCAGTAGTACAATTAGACACTGACCTAGATATTGGGCTTATACGCTCTCCTGTGACCCCTAAAAGCTATGCTAAGTTTGGGGATAGTGATAAGGTAGTTATAGGCAATAATATAGTATTGATTAGTAGCCCTGGTGGTATGCGTAATACTGTAACAAACGGTATTGTGTCAAGTATTAGGACAGATTACAATATGAACCACTTTCAAATTACAGCAAGAGCAACTCCCGGAAGTTCTGGCGGTGGATTGTTTAATATGAATGGTGAACTTATTGGACTAATGGAAAAAGGCCCAACTGAAGAAGAAAATTGCACAATCCAAATTAATGCAATAAAAAAAGTATTAGAAAAACTTCAATAATTTTACTAAAACATGCTTGTGGATTTTTTACAAGAACGCTTATGTGGATGAGCGTTTTTGTATGCTGTCATGTTGTATTTGTACCGATATAAATTATATAGTGAATAAAGTCACAAGTCTTGTTAATAATGCATATGTAATTGTAATAAAATAAGTATAGTAAGTATAATTCGGTTAAACGAAGTAAAAAACGGTAAATTATGGTTGCATTGTTGTACAAGGAGTGGTAATATTATGCTACATAACAAATTTAAAGTATATAAAGGGGGAGCTGATAAAATGGAAGCAATTATTAAAAATAATGCAATGTCCATTAGTTCAGCGAAGTCAATTAAAGAACCGAAGACAGATTTGGAATATCTTGTTGAATGGGGAAACGCTGCTGCAAAAGAAAAGGGTTTGACTGAAGAAAGATCGAAAATATTATTGAAAGCAGCTAGGGATTTAATACGTGAAAATAGTTATTGATACTAATGTTTTTGTTAAGGCAATATTTCACAATGATAAATGGTGCCAAAAAGTACTTGAAAACGTTCAAAACGGTTTAGTAACGTATTATTTAAATGATGCTATAGATACAGAAATTAATTTTATTTTTATGTTTCATGCAATTGAAATAGGCAAAACATTAAGGGAAATAATTGGGCCTCACAACAGGTTGCATAGATTGCTTTGGAAGGCAGAAAAAGTTTTTCATGTAACAAAGTCTTCATTATGTGTAGACGATGAAGACGATAACAAATTTATCGATTGTGCAGTTGACAGTAAAGCTAATTACATAATTACTCAGGATGGCAGCCATTTATTTGGACTGGAAGAAAGTATAAAAAAAGAATACGGAATTGCATTAAAGATATTAAGTCCTTATCAATTTATGATAGAGTTTAATGCAAATAAATACAATAAAAAAATTAGTATTAAAAAATAATTAAGCACTCAAAAGAGTGTTTTTAATTTTTTATAACCGTTGGTTAATTCCAGCGGTTTTTTATTGCAACCGTTTTATTCAAAGGTAATTTTAGGGACAAAGAAATAATCACCCTGCCAGCCCGCAGAGTGATTATATAGTTTAATCACGTATGTGGCAACCGCATCAGCGAATTCGATTACCTTTAAATATATTATAGCACATATGTAAAAAGTGTAAACAAAAACTTAATAATTATCAGCAAATAACCGTTCAGGGATGAGCGGTTTTTTTATGCTCAAAAAACAAGAAAGGAAGTGCAAATATGGCATACATATACCCAAAAGAAAAAGAGCCAAACCCAAATGACGTTTTAAAAAAAATGCGTAGAAGTCCGACATACGGATATGGCGACACATCTACAATGGGAGGGAAACCTACAAGTACAGTAAATGGTGAAATGACAGGTAGTGTATACACCCCTGGAAGTGCCACAAAAAAATTAGCCAATTCTCCACGAGGTGGATATTTTGGCGATGCTGATTTATTTGGAGTTCCGGTTACAGGTACAGTAAATGGTAAAAATGTAGGAGGTGGTAGTTGGGGATTACAGCCGACAACAAGGACAGATCCATACGGACAAGATAAAGGCAGCCTAACCTACAAAACACCAGAGCCAGAAAAAGATCCGTCACTTGATATTAACGCATATATGTCAATGATAGGTAATTGGCAAAATGCTCTAAGAGCTAATGAAATAGCTCAAATTGATGATGCTTATAACAAAGCAATGGGTATATACCAAAATGCTCCTGCTTCTATTAACCAAAACGCTAATAATGCATTAAGTCAAAATGACAATATGTATTATACTCAAGCTTTACCGGCAATACAAGCAGCAGCAGAACAAGCCGGAGTATATAGGGGTGGGGATGCATACCAGCAGAATACGCAGGCTATAGCTTCAAGGATGAATAATGCAAGCAGCATTGAGCGTGAAAGAGGGAACCAGTTAAACCAGGTTGCTAATGCATTAACTCAATTACAAGCACAACGACCAATTGACATAGCAAACGCTACTTCTAGTTTAGATGCAGCAGCTATTGCAAAACAAGTTGAAGCGTTACAAAATGTGTTTGGTAATAAGATGCAGTATGCTAATACCTTTGGTACTATGCCTGGAAGTAATCAACAGACATTAGCAGCGCAGAATCAAAATTTTAATAACGGTTTGGCATTAGCAGGAGTAACAGGGTACTATAACGGCGCTCCTACAATGGCAATGCAGCAGTTTAATGCAGATAACTCTTACAGGGATAAAACGTTTGATTACCAAGTAAAGCAGGATAATAGAAATTACAATTATCAGGTATCTAGGGATAAAGTTCTTGATGACCAGTGGTTGAAACAATTTAACTACCAGCAGCAGCAAGATATATTAAATAGAGCCTTGCAGAACAAACAAATAAGTATTGATGAATATCAGGCAAAGACTAGCAGGATAAATGCTAATACGAATGCAACACAAGCAGTTAATCAACAGAATAATTATTTGGCGCAGCAGGAACAGGATAAAGTTAATTTAGCAAATCAGACATTCAACAACTATGTTGCCCAAATAGATAATAGTATGTATGTAAGACGTGACCCAGACACAAACGAAATTGTTGTTGCAAATCCAACAGCTTTAAGAAGTTACATATTAAGCCTATATCCCAACACACCAGAATATGATTCAGCTACAGATAAACTACTTGCTAGATACGGATTGCTATAACAAGGAGATGATATCATGCCAAGCAAATATGCAAAAGAAAGAGAGGCACTAAGGCTATCTAGTGCCAATAATATTTCTAAGTATGATACAGAAAGAAATAAACTAAAAAATTCAGATGTAAGTAAATATGATGCAGAACGGAAACAAATTAAGCAACAGACTAAGCCGGAGCAATCCGGCTTTTCTCCTGTTGAAAAAAGTCTTAAAGTAGAAGAAGTAAAGTCAAAAACTAAAATAACGCCTAATATGATGGGTGATTACTTTGTAAATAATAAGACTACTGAGCAAGTATCCAAAGAAAAAAACACCACGCAAAACAAGGTAAAGTCATTGCTTACACCTGAAGAATACAATTCACTTCCTAAATACGGATATTTACCAGGGCAAACACCTGTTAAAACAAGGAATTTTTTAGGCATTGAAACAAAAGAAGGTAAGAAAGCAAGACAAGAATTAGACACTTGGTCAAAAAAATATCCTGAAGCATATTCAAAACTTAATAGCTATGATTTATCTAATAAAGATTATTCTAAATCAGATGCTGCAATACTTAGCTTTGGGGATGCTGCAACATTAGGAGCCGCAAGTACACTAGCAAATACTCTTTATAAAAATAATATGCCTGCCGGCACTGAAAATTTACAAATTGATCCTATGCAAAAAGCCAAAGAGCAACAGCCAGGTGCATATACAGCAGGCACATTATTAGGTTATGTTACACCAGGTTCTCTGGCTACAAAAGGCACAGGTATGGTAGCAAAACCTATTATTAAAAAAATATCTTCTAATATAGGCAAAAAAGCTGCTGAAGGTGCAATTGCAGGCGCAGGATTAGAAACTGTTGAAGGTGTAATTCGTGGTGAAAGTGCTGCAAATATAGGTAAACGTGTTGCTGCTGGTGCTGCTTTAGGTGCTGCAGGAGATGTGGCAGCGTATGGTATAGGTAAAGGAATAAAAATAATAGCAGATAAAATAAAAACTGGTAAATTACATACATCAGCAGAAAAAGAAACAGTAAAAAATACGCTGATAGATGATGCCATACCAGACACAAAAAAATATATAGCGACTAAAACTACTAAACCAAATACAAACATTAAGAATGTCTCACAAAAAGGCTATACATCATTAATTGATGATTTGTATCCTATTAGCAAAACAAATGATGAAGCCTACATAAAAGCTTTGAATTCTAGGCAAGCTGACATGATAGCTCATAGATCATTGACTACTGGATTAGTTAATAAAAACGGTGAAGTAGTTGGTAAAAGCTTGGCAGACATTACTAAAAGCATTCCAAAAGGCTTAGAAAATAATTTTGAGGATTATCTAATTAATAGGCGTGCTTCTTATTGGATGGAACAAGGCAAAAAAGTATTTCCAGACGAAGCAAAAATGACACCTGAAAAGTCCAGGGCTAAAGTTGCAGAATATGAGGCAATGCATCCGCAATTTAAACAGTTAGGTGATGAGTATATAAAATATAACCAAGA
The DNA here is from genome assembly GCA_026414765.1 of Clostridia bacterium. NCBI lineage: Bacteria > Bacillati > Bacillota > Clostridia > Clostridia bacterium. The sequence continues at coordinate 26,150 of JAOAIJ010000019.1, forward strand.
CTTAACTAAGACATGGCTTGTAGACTCTGGAATAATATCTCCTGAAGCTTTTGATAACATGGTAAAACTTGACCCGGATTATGTCCCGTTTCAAAGACAATTTGAAGATATTGAAAAGGGAGCAGGCATTTTTGCTAAAAAAGGATTTGTAAACCAGAAGAATCCAATAAAAAAAGCTACAGGAAGTCAGAGAAAAATAATTCCTCCAATAGAGTCTACAATACAAAAAACAGGCCAGTATATAAAAGCTGCAAAGCGTAACGAGGTTGCACAATCAATTTTAAATGATGTTCGTATGAATCCGGAAGAATATAGTGGAATAATTGAAATAGTTCCACCAAAAACAGCAAGCTTATCTAATGACGCAATAACTGATATAAACAAAATACTTCAAGAAGAAGGTATTGACGGACTAGTTAATAAGTTTAATGAGCCTTGGGAACGTCAACAATTCTTTGCAAATAGAGGTGGAGCTATAGAAAGCGGCGCAAATATTGTTACTGTAATGGAGAATGGCGCACCAGTGCATATGAAAGTTAACGACCCTGATTTACTAAAGGCTTTGACAAATCTTAATCCGCAGCAAGCAACTGCAATTATTAGGGGTGTTGGTAAAATCACTGGTATGATGAAAACATTAACAACCGGTATTAACCCTGTGTTTGGATTAGCTCGCAACGTGTGGAGAGACTTGGCGACTGGTTATATAAACAGTAAGACAATTGGCATGAATCCATTAGGGTATGCACAATATTTATGGGACTTGACTAAGGCTATAGGGAATACAATAGCTGAGCCTTTAGGACGTTCAAAACTATTACCAGAAACATTTCAGGAACTTTTTGCCAAGGGTGGCGAACCTATGGCATACTTTAAAAATATAGGTGGAGGTGGGCATGTATCTTCTATATCAAGTGACAGAAACTTACTTGCAAAAGCTAAAGCAGACATATTGCCAAAATCAAATTTAAGAAAAGTGGCAAGTGTTCCAGGCAAAATCTACAGAGGAATAGAAAGTTTGAATAATACTCTTGAAGTTGCACCAAGGCTTGCCGAGTTTAAGCGTAATATTAAAAATGGAAACAGCATTGATAAGGCATTGTTTGAGTCGCAAGACCTGACTGTAAATTTTAGCAGAAAGGGAAACGTAGCAAAAGAAGCAGATGCGTTTATACCTTATTTAAACGCTGCATTACAGGGTTTTGATAAAGAAATTAGGGTATACAATCCAATGCGGGGGAATGGCAAAAATGCGCTAAATTCATTAGTAAAATCTGTATATGCTATTACTATTCCAACAATGATACTTTACGCTATGAACCATGATGACACTGACTATAAAATGTTAAGTGACTATCAAAAAGACAATTACTATAACATACCAAAAGGTGACGGAACTTTTTGGAAAATACCAAAGCCAAGAGAAGCAGGTGTAATTTTTGGGGCGCTTATAGAAAGACTATTGCGATCATTTAAAGACAATGACCCTCAAGCATTTAATAGGTTTGCAGATACTATAAAACAGAATTTTAAGCCACCAACAGAGCCAGTGTTTATGCCAGCATATGACATATGGTCAAGTCCTGAAGGTAAAGATTGGAGAGGAAATCCTATAGTTAATCAAAGTATGTTAAAGCTTTCACCAAGATATCAATATGACGAAAATACAAGCGAGCCTGGAAAGTTTATTGGAAACCTGTTTAATATATCTCCAAAGAAGATAGATGCAACCGCGAAATCGTACCTTGGTGGAGTAGCGCAGCTTGGTTTACCAGCTACAACAAAAGGTAAAAGTGTAATTGATACTTTAAAATCTCAGTTTACAGTGGACCCGGCTTACAATAATGACATTATGAATGATTTTTACAATAAGCTTAATTCGTTAGAGATTAAAGCTAATGATAAGGATTTTCTATCAGGTGTATCTGGTAAACTTGACACAAGACAAACAACGTCTGAAGAAAAAGAAGTCAGCATAATGAGAAAGTACAAAAAACAAATTGATGATATCAATAAAATAATTAAGGCAACTGATAACATTGAAGAAAAACGCAGATTAAGGTTACAAATGTTACAGATTGCTAAACAAGCATTAGAGGGCTAATAAAATAGTCCTCTTTTATTATAATTACCGCTATCAACGCAGCTACGATATTACACAAGCGGATGGAGGTAAAGGGATGCATGAATGTACACAACAAGAAGTTATAAGTGAAATAAGGGAATTAACTAGAGAGCTAAAAACGAGAAACGAGTATTCAGCTAAACATGAAGAAAAAATGGATAAAATGGTGGAGGAACTTGTTAGAGCGCGGGAAGATCACGACAAACGCATAACGGCTCTTGAAGTACTCCCGGGTAAAGTAAGTCAGTTAATTGATGATGAAACTATTAACATTAAGCGACTAGGCAAAGACAAAGTTCAAAAGCATATGTCAACTGGCCTGCTTATAGTAATCATATTATCATCTTTAACCCTAGTTTCTGGTGTAGTAGGTACTTTATATGTTTTCTTAAATAAGGTAATACAGATTATTCCAACAAAATAAGGAGGGTATTTATGGAACTATTTATCAACATCTTATCAACAATTGTCGAGACATTATTTTTCTTTTTATTTGTTACAGTTATATGCCGTAAGAGCATGGTGTATAACGAAGGAGAAAATTTGTTGCTAAAATTTATCTGCTCATTTTTATTGACAGTAGGGATGCTTATTCTGGTTTATATTTTTATGCCAGGGTACAGGGTATTTATTGCTATACCTATAATTGCATTAATACTATGTTTAAGCTATAGCCGTATAACATGGGCTAACTTAAGTAACTACGTATTGGCTACGGCTTTAACAGTGTTAGGGTCTGCGTTAATCGAAAGTTCATATGTATTTTTGTATATGATTCTTAAGAGTATAACAACTTTTTCAACTGCTGAAATGTTTATTTTAAGTATTCCCGAAAGGATAATCCAGTATACAGTGCTTGGTATAGTAGCGTATAAATGTTATCAAAAAGACTATCCAAAGCCAGTAATGAAAGCTATGAGCATTGGAATAACTGCATTATCTTCAAGGGTTGCTTTATGGCCTTCTATGCTTTGGCTATATCAACCTAAAGAGCCAAAATCTATAAGAAAGTTTAGTTGAGGTGTATTATGCGAAATAATCCAAAATCTATAATAATTCACCATAGCCTTACTAAGGATGGTAAGGTTGTAGACTGGACCGCTATAACCAAATATCATATTGAACATAATGGATGGAGCAACAACGGATATCACTGGGGTATAGAGCGTGTCGGTGATAAATGGGTAATACAGAAAGGCCGTGCAGAAAATGTACAAGGAGCCCACACCAAAGAACAAGGTATGAATGTAAAGTCTATCGGTATATGTGTAGTCGGGAACTACGACATTGACGATCTGCCTAAACAGGCGTTTGATTTACTTGTCAGCCTGATAAAGGATATAAACAAGCGGTACAAGAAGTCATTCCCTATAGAGTCACATAATAAATATGCTAAATATAAAACATGTCCCGGCAAAAAATTTCCTCTTAAAAAACTTATAAATGCTGTATATCAGAAAGGAGCTGCTTAACTATGGATATTATGCAGTACATAACTAAAGAAGCTTTAATACTTATCCCTGTATTGTGGGTAATAGGCTATATAATCAAGTCTATCCCTAATATAGCTAATTGGATTATTCCTATTGTTGTGATTGTCCTAGGGGCTATTTTGGGGCTTGTAGTAGTATCACAAGATGTTAATGGAGTAATACAAGGGATACTTGCTGGTGCTGCTTCAGTAGGGTTAAATCAGGTAAAAAGACAGGCCGAAAAACAGACATAAAAAATGGGTGGCTTAACTGTCACCCTTATTTCTTTTCAATATACCAATACCACGGCTCAGTTTTCATTATGTACTTTTCTATCTTCGCATCTCTTGTAAATATACTTACTCTTTGCCCGCTTTTGTCATTTTTTATAAAAGTTACTATAAATCCTGGGCTGCCATCCTCCATACCACCAGCACATAAAAATATATAGTTATTATCTTTAAACCACTGTAACGCAATTTTACATTGATTTAGGCTTGTTATTTCTTTCATGTATACTCCACTCTATCTATCTCCTTTCTTACTATAAAAAGCAAGCCCAGCTGCACTTGCTGCATGTCAGTAATGATTAGTCGGTATTATCCAATTCTCGGTAGATTCGATTGGAATCATACTGCTGGTCTACATTACTGGAATTTCTCCATATATACCCACACTATTAGATGTGGGAAGTGGTAAAACTACCATCCTGTAAACTCAGGTAATGCAATAAACTCTTTTTCAAGCATTTCATTGCATTTTATCTTAAATACTCCTAGTTGTATTTCTTTTCCTAGTTCCATGTTTCCTATTTGTTCAATAAATGGGTTTATATCTTCTTTGCTATATCCACATTCACTATTGCAATCTAATTCGTTTTCCAGTTCGTATTGAAATGATGTAGGTGTATTATCTGTCCAACCCATACCTTCGTCAGCGTGTTCTATGCTCCACACTTTTATTTTCTTTTCAACTCCCAGTAGTCTATAATCTTCGTCTGTTTCAGGTATAAACTTGCTCATGCATTTACCGCTAGGAGTAACATAGTAACCCCCACAATCACATTTCATTCCTTTTGCCATTACATCAAGTTCAGTTACATCATGTTCCTTATGGCAAGTAAAACAATAATTTATTACTTTCATTACTTTTCACCTCATAATAATTTTATCATAATTTATTAAAATTGTCAAACACAATCTTTACAGAAATAAAACATTATGATATAATTAGATTATCAAAAGGAGGATATAAGGCATGAAAAAGACCATAGACTTATCAAGAGAAGCACTTGCAATATACGACAAATGGGGATATAAGAAGTCTGAAAATGTCTCACAGGCTATTATAGAGTTTGAGCAAAAAGACACTGTAAGCCTTGAAAATAGGGTATCTGATTTAGAAAAACAAGTTAAGGAACTAAAGGATATTATAGAAAGGAAGTGATAGAATGAATATTCCGAAGTATAGCTATTATAAAAAGTATAACATAAGCAGATTATCTTATCTGAAATGGTTATACCGAATAAAAGTTTTGAAACAGAAAGTTTGTATCGGTATTGATTTACAATGCAATAACGGCATATGGACAAGAGGATATATAGACTATGACGGAGAATATAAAGTAACAGTTGTTAGGTAGTTAAGGAACTAAAGGATATTATAGGAGGTAAGTGAAGATGAAATGTTTCACATGTAAAACCGAAATGAATTGCTATGATGATGTAAATGAAATATCAAAACGCATAGACTTTGTGGAATGTCCAAAGTGTCATTCAAAGGCAGATATTATATACTGCAACCATGGAGAATACATTGAAAGTGTAAACTGGAAACGGTAGGAGGCAATTATGACTATTGAAGAAAAGAATGAACGAATTGAAGAAATATTAATAAAACTACAAGGACTATATTTTAGGGATTCAGATGTAGGGCTTTGTGGTTGTGAACGTTCTGAGGTATGGTATTTGGAAAAGGAATTAGAAGCTTTGCAATCTGAGGTTCAACCCAAATAAGGGGATATTATATGAGGTAAGGGAAGATGAGGAAAGATAGAAATATTGAGCCATTAATAAACAACTTACTAAAGTTTTGTGAAGAAAACAACATTGATTTAGATGATGTAGCGGAATTGATAAAGTTTTTGAAGTGGAAAAATGAACAAGAAAAAACTGTTGAGGTTCAACCCAAATAAGAAAGGGGAATAGGTGATATGAGTGAACATAGTCCGTTACCATGGAGAACGTATCCACATATAAACAGTAGACATTATATAATTGATAACTACACAACCGGACTTGTTGCTGCGGATTGTGGGGTAGAAACTAATAAATATTCTAAAGCAAATGCTGAGTACATAGTAGAAGCATGTAACAACTATCCAGCTTTAAAACAAGAGAATGATAAACTTAAAGAAGCATTTAAAGAATGTCTTGACGATATTCTAAGCGAAGGATACAAAGGATATGAAAAATATAGAGAGTTATTGAAAGGAGAGTAGTGTATATGGATAAAAAGTGTGTAGGTTGCCCGGACCGCTCTAAATCTATAAATGAGTTTGATTGGTGTTTTTGTTTAAATATAGAAGTAAACAGGAAGTGTGGCAACACAGGTAAAAACTATCCGTCATGTCTCAGGGCTCAATCATATTATTGTAATAAAGATTATAGAAATGCTGTAGGCTAAAACGTTTTCATTCTTATCTGCTCATATCCAGGTTTCAGATCACACATATCTATACGTTTATCTACTTTATCTAAACCATGATAATAATATAATGTTACTATACAATACCCGGTATATACATAGCGTATAATACCGGTATATTTTTTGTATATTATTGGGTCGCCTGGTTTTATAATATCACCTCAATATGCAAATTCTATGAAAAAAAGCGTCGGTTTATTTTGCCTAAGAAAATAATAAAACCGCCTGCGCCTACGCACAAGCGGTTATTATCTGGTGTACCCAAGAGGATTCGAACCTCCGGCCTGCGGTTTAGGAAACCGACGCTCTATCCTGCTGAGCTATGGGTACATATAGCCACTAAAAAGCGGCGACTATTAGTATACTAAAAAAAGCTATACTTTTCAAGAGGAATTTTTTTCAATTTATTATATGCCTAATTACCTATTTATTCATATACCTATTCTGCCGATATTCTATAATAAATAGAGCCCATATATTCACTATGCTTCCCGGGGGAATATTAATGATAAAGAGAATAAGTAATAATTTATTGATATACACGTTAATAATAGCTATGATGGCGGTTATTTTTCCTGTGGGGGGGATATCGGCGGCAGCGGCGCCTTCTGCTCTTACACTGACTATTGTAGACGGCAGACAGATCAAATTGACCTGGATCGATACTCTAAGTAATGAGACAGGCTATAGAATAGACAGGAAAGCCGATAACGGTACATTTACCGAGGTGGGTTCTACTTTTGCAAACAGCAGGGAGTGGAATGATTACAATGCATCTGCGGGAGTGACTTATACGTACAGGGTAAGGTCTATTGACTCCTCGGGCAATTCTACAATACATACAGATGAGGTATCTGTAACTACTTCTATTATCGACAGGCCCGCTACATTGACGGTTACAGCAGTATCTTCATCACAGATTGACTTGACCTGGACATATCCGGGATCCAGAAGTTTTGACACAGTTGTAGAAAGAAGTCTGACAGGAGGAACAAACGGCTCCTGGCATGCTATTGCCACATTGCCGGCAGGAACCAACAATTACAGTGATAAAGGGCTAGGGACAAACATACAGTATTGGTACAGGATAAAAGCTGTATATAATTCAAATATTTTTTCAGCCTATTGTCCCTATGAATCAGGAAGCTGGGTATTTACAAAGCTGAATGCACCTATTGATATTTACGGCTATGCCGCATCATCGACACAGATTTTTCTATCATGGAAAGATACTTCAGACAGAACACTTTATTTTGATATAGAAAGAAAGGATGGGGAAGACGGAGAATTCCGGGTTGTAGGCACTGCAAGACAGGGCGCTGTCTCATGGGTTGATTCGGGATTGACTACAAATAATACATATACATATAGAATCAGGGCTAAAAGTCCTGTTGCTATACCGGTTTTAAACTACTCCAATTATACAGAGGAAATCACAGTCAAATGTGTATACCTGATGGAACCGACCTACCTGACGGCAGTAGCTTCATCAAACTTTGAGGTGCAGCTTGAGTGGAAGGATAACTCAAACAACGAAACCGAATTTGAAATATGGAGGAAGGCAGGAACGGAGGCAAAGTGGGAAAAGTATGCTTCTGTTGACCGTAACGTAACAAGCTATACGGATAGCAACGTTTCTTCAGATTTGTCATATAGCTATAAAGTCAGGGGACACATGCTTTATAATGATGCTTACTCCGCTTTTACAAACGAGGCAGGTGTATGGACGGTACAGCTTAATCCGCCTACAGGCTTACAGGCTTTAGTTTCTACGGGCGGGGAGATAAAACTTATATGGGAGGATAACTCAAGAAATGAGACAGGTTTTGCTGTCGAAAGAAAAGCCGGTATAGACGGGAAATGGATAGAAATAGCTTTTCTTCCCTCGAACACCAGCAGTTATACCGATAAGAACCTGAGTAATACAGAACAATACTTTTATAGGGTGAAAGTATATGAAAGCACATATTACAAATCTTTCACCTATAGTGAAGAAATACAGGCTTCTGCAAAGCTGCCGGCTTCACCGTCGGATGTTTCGGCAAAAGCCATATCTTCCAGCAATATAAAGATAAGCTGGAAGGATAACTATAATGATGAACTGGGTTTCAGAATAGAAAGAAGGCCCGGAAACTCATGGACTTACGAGGAGGTCGGACAGGCGCTCCCAAATACCGCCTCCTACCTGGACAGTGGACTGGCACCTGGTACGGGGTATTATTACAGAGTTTGTATGTTTGATAATTCGGGGGACTCGGCTTATAGTAAGGAAGTGTATGTCAGCACTCTCAAAGGTGTTTCATTTAAGGATGTTCCGGCTGCATACTGGGCAAAGAGCGAAATAGAAAATCTTGCAAGCAGAGGAGTTTTCAAAGCTAAATCAGGAGGCTATTTTAAGCCGAATGAAAAGATAACAAGGGGAGAATTTGCATATATACTGGTAAAGGCCTTAAAACTGAATAAAACAGTAGCAGGCTCATTTGCCGATGTTACTTCAAAACATACATACTATAAAGAAATTATGATTGCAGATAAAATGGGTATTATCACAAAAAGTAAAAACAACTGTTTCTATCCTGAGAGAGCTGTAACAAGACAGGATATGGCAGTGTTTGTTTCAAGGGCACTAAAAGCAATCGATAAACCTTTACGTGAGTTTGATTTGTCAATACTTGATGGATTTACAGACAAAAAGTATGTATCCGCCGGTGTTATAAATAATATTGCCTCCATGTTTGGTGAAGGTGTAATGACGGGGAAAACAAAGAGCGGGAAAAAGGTGATTGCTCCCTGGGATACTGTAACCAGAGCGGATGCGGCGGTGGTCATATACAAGATCATAGACAGAGAATAAAATATGGAGTCAGATACAGAGAGTGTTTTTAGTCCGGCTCAATTGGGTATTACCCTTCTATTTCTAAGAGTACGGCTCTTACGGGGGAGCCATCAACACCTGTTATCTTTAAAGGGAGACAGGATAGGAAATATTCTCCCTCCGGCACATCTTTCAGGAGCAAGCTTTCCATGATACCTATATTATTTCCCAGAAGTATATGGTGTGCAGGATGATCAGACGAGTCAAACTTATCTATAGCAAGGTAGTCTATGCCTACAGATTTGACTTTTTTACTTACCAGATAGTTTGCTGCAGACTCATCCAGATATACAAAACCTCTGGCAAATTTGCAGTCTTCAGGTAAATTACTGTTGGCTGTCTTAAAAAGTATTATATCATTTTCATTAATTGCAAGATTCTCTAAATCTCCAGCAGTGACAGCCTTTCTCGACTTTACCTCAAATACCTTTGCGTTTCCTATATACTTTGAAATATCCAATGAAGCTATATCGCAGCCTTCATCTATGAAATGGAAGGGTGCATCTATATGTGTACCTGTATGAAGACCCATTTCTATAGATGAAAGATTGCAGACATTGCCGTTTTTTATAAGGGCTTCCCTTTTTATTGTAACACTCCTGTCACCCGGCCATATGACCATATCCGTGTGTATTCTTCTGGTAATATCTATAACCTTCTTAATTTTCATGGAAATCAGCCTTTCCAAGTGTTGTTTTCAAATATTTTATCACTTATTGTCAGTACATACTACCCTGGCATTGGAAATGTTACGTGCAATAGGTTATAATAGGGAAATAATATATTAGTTAGTTTAATATGCTTATAAATGAGGAAAATAAATGCTGAGCATATATCCGGTTGAAAAAAACAGGGAAAGGAATAATAAATACTATAACCTGTAGTTTGATAAGGAGAGGATTATGCATAATAAATATTTGGCAGCAGTGTTTTACATACTCATTGGTGTAGTAAGCTTATTTTTATCATTCTTTGTAGTGTTCAACTTTATGTTTTCCGACAGCGGAAGCACTGGTGAGAGGGTTGCTACATACATAATCGCAGCTGCGGCGTACGGTATCGTTGGTAGTGCGGGAGGTTTTATAAAGCCCGGGAGTTGGAAGACGGCAAGCATGTTGCTTATACTGCCTGTATTGGTAATCACATTTTTATATTCTGTTAGAGAGATTGAAAGCGTGGGGCTTAATATCGCGTATCTTATTACAGCTATTGTATTCGCATTTTCAGGAGCCTATATAGGGTCCTGGACAAAGCTTCGGAGAAAATAAATCTAAAATCAAATACATATAAGGAGGTACAGGAAATGACAGAAAGCAAAGTAAACAAGCTTCCAAAAAGAGAGGAAATTGACAATAGGTATAAATGGAAACTTGAGGATATCTATGAAAGTATTGAAAAGTGGGAGGAAGATTTCAAAACCGTAAAGCAGCTGTTGGGAAAAGTAGCTGCATTCAGAGGGCATTTGGGTGAAAGGACGGATAAACTGCTTAGCTGTCTGAGGCTTAGTGATGAGCTTACATCCCTCAGCGACAAGCTTTTTGTATACTCAAGGATGAAAAGAGATGAGAATAACACCGATCCGGCATACCAGGCTTTGACGGAGCGCATATCAGCTCTGGCAACAGAGGTTTATGCGGCTGTCTCTTTCATTGTTCCCGAAATAATATCCATACCTGAAAACTCCTTGAAGGAATTTATGGAAAGCAATAATGAACTCAGGATATATAGCCATTTCATAAACGAAGTATTAAGACAAAAGAAACACATCCTCTCCGAGCGGGAAGAAGAAATCCTGGCGTTATCTGCCGAGGTTGCACATGCTCCCCATGATATATTTACCATGTTTAATAATGCAGATATAAAATTCCCTTTCATAAAGGATGAAAACGGTGAAGAAGTAGAGGTGACTAAAGGAAGATACATAAAATTTCTTGAGAGTAAAGACAGAAGAGTGAGGGAGGATGCTTTTCACGCTATCTACAGTTCTTACAAGAAGAATAATAACACTCTTGCCGCCTCATTGACCAGCAATGTAAAGAAAAACAGATTCTATACCATAGTCAGGAAGTATAACTCATCCCTCGAGGCTTCCCTGGATTCAGACAATATCTCTGCAGAGGTATATGACAATCTGATTGAGACTGTCAACAAAAATCTGCATCTTTTACACAGGTATCTGAGACTGCGTAAGAAGGCTCTGAAATTAGACGAACTTCATATGTACGATCTTTATGTTCCTATAGTAGAAGAGCCAAAATCAAATATCCTGTATGAAGAGGCTCTTGAGATGGTGGAAAAAGGGCTTCACCCATTGGGGAGCGAGTACATAGGATATTTGAAAAAGGGTCTTACCGAGGGCTGGATAGATGTGTACGAAAATGAGGGTAAGACCAGCGGCGCATACTCGTGGGGAGCATATAAAACGCACCCGTATGTACTGCTGAATTATCAGGGTACGATAAACGATGTGTTTACTCTTGCCCATGAAATGGGGCATGCTCTCCATTCCTTCTATACTAATAAAACACAGCCTTATATATATTCGGAATATAAGATATTTGTTGCTGAGGTAGCGTCTACTGTCAATGAATCACTGCTTATGAAGCACCTGCTTGCAAATACTCAGGATAGAAAAGAGAAAGCTTATCTGTTGAATCACTACCTGGAGGAATTCAGGGGAACAGTATTCAGACAGGTGATGTTTGCTGAGTATGAAAAGATTATCCATGCAAAAGTCGAACAGGGAGAGGCGCTCACTGCCCAGGCTCTGTCTGCAATTTACAGGGAGCTGAATCTTAAATACTTTGGTAGTGAAGTGACGGTTGATGAGGATATTGATATGGAATGGGCGAGAATACCTCATTTCTATACGAGCTTCTATGTTTACAAATATGCTACAGGGTTCTCTGCTGCTGCTTCTCTGTCACAGCAGATACTAAATGAAGGGCAGCCCGCTGTAGACAGATATATAAAATTCCTCAGCAGCGGCGGTTCCGACTATCCTATCGAACTGCTGAAAAAAGCTGGTGTTGACCTTTCCACACCAAAGCCTGTACAGGACGCTTTAAATGTATTCGAAGGCTTGCTTGCAGAGTTGGAACAGCTGCTATAAAACCGTGATAAAATCATACTGGGACTATAAATACTTAAAGGAGATACAGGACCATGAAGGACCCGCGAATAGAAAAGCTTGCAGAAAACCTAATAAACTACTCCGTAGAACTGAAGCCCGGGGAGAAGATACTTATTGAGACTATAGGTTTTGAAATACCGCTTGCAAAAGAACTGATCAGGCAGGCATACAAGGCAGGGGGCGTACCATACCTTACCATAAAGAATCAGGAACTGCTCCGTACGGTCCTGAGTGAAAGTACAGAGGAGCAAATCAAGCAGATGGCTGAGTTTGAAATAATCCGGATGAAGGAAATGAAGGCCTATATCGGATTGAGATCCGGTGAAAATGTAAGCGAAATGGGGGCGGTGCCTTCTGAAAAAATGAAGCTATATACCCGGCATTATCTGCACCCCCTGCACTCAGAGCAGAGGGTTAAGCACACAAAGTGGTGTATACTGAGGTATCCGAACCATTCTATGGCTCAGCTTGCAAGCATGGCTACAGATAATTTTGAAGATTTTTATTTTAAAGTGTGCAACCTCGATTACTCAAAAATGTCAAAAGCTATGGATAACCTTGTATCATTTATGGAAAGAACGGACCGGGTCAAAATCACTGGTAAGGATACGGATCTCTCCTTCTCCATAAAAGGACTTCCTGCCATTAAATGTGACGGAAAGCTTAATATACCCGATGGGGAGGTATTTACCGCACCTTTGAAAGATTCTGTCAATGGAGTGATATCCTATAATTCGCCGGCGGTATATCAGGGAGTGACATTTGAAAATATCCGTCTGGAATTCAAAGACGGGAAAATAGTCAAGGCCACAGCTAACGACACTGAAAGGATCAACAAGATTTTTGATACCGATGAAGGCGCAAGATATGTGGGAGAGTTTGCAATAGGTGTTAATCCATATATTGAAAGGCCGATGAAGGATACTTTGTTTGATGAAAAGATCAAGGGAAGCATTCATTTCACTCCCGGGAGCTGTTATGATGAATGTGACAATGGTAACCAATCAGCCATACATTGGGATCTCGTGTTTATACAAAGGCCAGAGTATGGTGGCGGGGAAATATGGTTTGATGATACATTGATCCGTAAAGACGGGCTATTTGTGCCGGAAGAGTTGAAATGCCTGAATCCGGAAAACTTAGTTTAAACAGATGATATTTTCTTAATAAATCATATAGGAAAATCCGCCTGTCGCGGACATAAAAGGTGAGGGTTGCAAACTATCCGGCAACCCTCATTTTTGCATCTCAATACAAATATAGTAAAAAAATAGTGGATAAATTGTTGATTATTGCCGATATAATTTACATATTATGTGGATTATTCGGGGGTCTTTATTATGCCAAAAAAACTCAGAAAAGTAATGGCAGCATGTATAGCATTGATATACGCAGTCTCAATTATTACAAGTACTGTATATGCCGCACCTTCAGATATTTCAGGGCATCCTGCTGCAAGCACTATAAACAGGTGGATAGCAAAAGGGCTTGCAAAAACTCAGTCTGATGGTAAATTCAAACCTAACGAGATCATCAAGCGAATTGAATTCATTACTTTTATTAACAAAGTTTTTAATTTTACTGAAAAAGCAAAGATTAATGTTGTTGACGTTATATCCGGCTCGGATGATGGCAATGAAGTTGCAAAAGCCGTAGCAGCCGGTTATTTGCAGGCAGACGGCAAGAAAAAGGTATATCCCTACCAGCCTGTTGCAAAAGCTGATGCTGCCGTAATGCTGGCAAAGGTATTTGACTTGAAATCCTCAAATACCAGCAACCTGAATAAATACTCCGATTCCGATAAAATTCCCTATTCAAGCAAAGAAGCTATAAGTGCCTTAGACGAGAAGGGCTATATTTCCGGAAGCTCTGACGGCAAGTTTTCACCATGGAGCAACTTAACCAGAGCGGATGCGATAGTTATTATCGATAAAATTATCGGTGACCTCTTTAACGCAAAGGGTACATATAAGGGAAGCTATAAAGGCAATGTAGTCGTAAGTGCAGAAAGTGTTAACCTGAAAGATACGGTGATAGAAGGTGACCTGTATCTTACAGAAGGAATAGGTGACGGTGATGTTACCCTCGACAAAGTAACGGTAAAAGGAAGAACCATAGTCCGTGGAGGAGGTAAGCACAGCATAATCATCAGGAATTCCTCTCTATGGGGACCTGTTTCCGTTGCAAAAAGGGATGGTCTTATAAGGCTTGTAGCGGAAGGTACTACAAATATATATAATGTCCAGCTTAATTCCGGTGCTATACTTGAGGAAAATGGAGTAAAGACTGCGACAGGATATAAAGGCTTTGAAGAAATACAGATAAACAGGGGAATTGCTGCAAACCAGGAAATGAAATTTGAAGGTGACTTCAGCAATATAAATATTGAAGCAGCTTCCGTAAATATACAGGTTGATGGCACTGTAGGGAAATTACAGCTGAGGGAATCCGGAGAAAATACGATCATAAAAGTAAGAAGCGGAACTGTAAGCGAACTCCTTACACAAGCTGATAAGACTGTAATAGAAGCTACAGGAGGTACCATAACATCTCTGAAGGTAAGCAATACTGCGGCAGCCTCTACAGTTACAGTTGATGGGGCAAGTGTAGGAACTCTTGATGTTCAGGCAAGTTCAAATATAAATATTAGCAATGGTACTATAGGTACTTTTAATATGCACAGCGGAGCATCAGGTTCTACAGTATCTATAGGAAAGGATGCCCGTGTTCCGTCTTTCAGTACTTCGGGAGTGGCAGTCAGGGACAACAGGACGATTACAACCGGCAATTCTACACAATATATATCCATAAGTGCACAGAATCTGACGGTTACAAAAGACAATGTAGCAGCTGCAGTGGTAAATGTAACGCCCGTTGATGCCGTATTGAACTATAACTCTCTCAACCCGGCTATTGCCACTGTTAATCCGAATAATGGGGTAGTAAAGGGTGAAAGCCTTGGAACTGCCACAATTATCGTTACAGCTACAAAAACAGGATATACTACCGTAAGCACCACATTTACCGTAACAGTCAACGCTGTGAATAATAATCCTACAGCAGCCGGTACCTTGCTGGTTTCACCTGCGAATGCCAACAGAAGTGCAGTACAGAGTGTTACTTTATCATATACTCCCGGAGAGGCCTTGAGTAATGGTACGGTTGTGTTTACGCTGCCCACAGGCTTTACAGCATCGACAAGCGATACTGTCAGTATAGCAGGGGGGACAGCTGCAAGCCTTAATGCGTCACAGATATCAAACAGCGGTTCCACAATTACTATCACGGGACTCAACCTCACAACAAGTCAGACTGTGGTGGTTACTCTGGTAAATAAAACGATTCCGGCAGCAAATAACTACACCTTCAGTGCTGCAGCTGATGCTGACGGTACTGGTACAAGAGGACCCTCATCAGGCTCTGGAAATGAAACAAAGATATTCACATCAAATAGTGTGACACTGACACTGCCGGGCTCACTTGTTATTTCGCCTGCAAGCGGGGCAGCAGGTTCGACACAGGATGTTACACTCACATACACGCTTGCTGAAAGCATGAACAGCGGTTCGGTAGTATTCACACTGCCTTCAGGTTTTACGCCGAATGCAGGCGACATTGTCTATGTAAATGGAGTGACTACAAGTGCAATAACCATAGTAGGTCAAACTGTAACAGTAACAGGTGTAACAGCGGCATCGGGGCAGAATATAGTACTCATACTGGATGGCAGGACCGTACCTGCTGCAGGGAATTATGATTTCAGAGCAGTAGCTGATGCCGATGGTGTTGGCGGGACAAAAAACCCGAGTACAGGAACAGGCAGTGAAGCTAAAATATTTACATCCAATACATCGGTTGCTCCCTCTGTAATAACTGCGGTAAATGCCACGGTTGACAGTGACTTTAATCTGACGTTTACGGATAATCCTGCATGGAGAAACGGCATTACGGTAATTACGGTCGGAGGAACTGCACTTCCATCATCTGCCTACAGTATAACAAGTGCGGGAAGTATCACGCTAAAACCGTCACAGAGCCTATTATTGCAGACACCAGGAACAAAGACGATTTCTATTTCATCTACTAACTTTGCCTCTGTAACCGTGAGTCAGGTGATTGCTCATGGAGCTGCAAAGAACATCGTTATAACAACTCAACCCACAGCACCTGCTTCAAATGGCGGGGTTCTGGCAGCACAGCCTGTACTGAGGCTCAAAGACCAGTATAACAATGACTGCAGCACTGATAATACGACACAAGTAAATATATCCAGAGGAGATGCAGGCAATTGGAGTATAGGTGGAATTACAACCGTTTCAGCAGTGAATGGAACTGTAACCTTCTCTGATCTGACTGCTTCAAGTTCGATCCAGGTATCCGGTGCCAGACTCAGATTCAGCAGTACCGGGCTGGCAGATATGTTTTCAAATACATTTACCGTTCCAGCACCTTCTATAGTTGTGACGCCAGCTGCAAACGCTACAGTAGACGGAAATTTTGATATTACATTTGCGGAAAATGCAACATGGAGAGCTGCAATTACTGCTGTTAGTGTCGGGGGTACGGTACTGCCTGCGGGTGCATACGACATTTCCAGTGCAGGGAGGATAACACTGCGACCTTCACAAAGTACACTTTTACAGTCTTCGGGAACTAAAACGATTACTATTACAGCTGCAGGCTTTGCAGTGGTCAGCATAGATCAACCGATAAAGCACGGGGCTGCAACCAGGCTTGATATTCAAGTGCAGCCACAGCCTCCAACCGCCAGTGGCACGCAGCTTTCCGTTCAACCTGTCATTAGAGTGCTCGACCAGTACAATAATATTTGTTCCACAGACAACACCACACAGGTAGTTGCAGCAAAAGGTGACGGCGGCACATGGACATTAGGCGGGACACTAACTGCAACAGCAGTAAATGGAACAATTTCCTACACAAACCTTACTGCTGCCAGAAATGCGCAGACCGATAATGCATATATAAGGTTCACAAGCGGATCATTAACGGCTGCTAATTCCAATACCTTTACAATACTTGCCAACACGGGGAACGAGACTGCAGCTGTAACAAGCCCTGCAAATAACTCATATTCCAATGCTGACCTGACGACAATCACTGGTACTGCCACCAATACAAACTCTGATTTGGTAAAGGTAGTCGTTCGCATAAAGGACAATGCAACCCAGAAATACCTTAGTGCCAACAACGGTGGATTGTTTAGCAGCAATACACCAGTTGACCTTACGGTTTCCGGTACTACAAGCTGGACTGTAACACTGAGCAGTATAAGTTTTTCAAATGGGAACTATACAATAGAAGCAATAGCCAATGACGGAGCAAATGGATTGACAGCTTTTTCGGTATTTACAATAGATAAAGCTGCTCCTTACAGAATTAATGCAGTTGCTTCCCAGCAAAACACAATTACAGGGAATAATGGATACATTACATTAACTACGGTTAATGACCCGTTGTCGAATGCAACATGGATTAATATATTAAACGAAATAAAAGCTCATACAGCAGTAACTTCCGGCAGTTGGATCAGTGGTATAGATCCAAGCTATCTTGATATAGATCCCTCGGCTGATGGCGTGACTGCCAAGCTTATAAACAAAGACAGTGGCAATGCGGCTATTGTTGCGGACTTTGTGATACCTGCAGCCAGAGTAGCAGATAGAGCCGGGAATGTAGCTTCAGGAAATATTACCATTGATGCCTATATCGGCGCTCCTGAGGTGGCAAGCATCACTGCTGCCGAAGGAGGGGCTGCTGAGCATGGCATAGGGCCCGGGGATACGCTGACAATAGTATTCAATGTAGCAACAAACAAGGCCGCAGCTACAGTGTATGCAGATAAAAATGCAGTTGATGCGGTAATCAATTGGGGAAGCAAATCCTTCGGTTCGGCATATACAGGTAACTGGACAGATAACAGGACATTGGTCATAACGTGCTCTAACGGGTCTGGGGCAACATTTATGGTAGGAGATACAATAGTAATAAAATCAGGTGCAGGAATAAAAACGCAGGACGGGTTGTCTGCTGCAAGCAGCGATACCAGTGAAGCAAGTACAGGAACCTTCAATCCTGCCCCAGCAATAGTAAGTATTTCAGCAGCAGAGGGAGGCCCGGCTTTGGATGGATTGGATGCCGGTGATACCATTACGATAAAGTTTGATGTAGCAACAAACAAGGCCGCAGCTACAGTGTATGCAGATAAAAATGCAGTTGATGCGGTAATCAATTGGGGAAGCAAATCCTTCGGGACTTCTTACTCGGGACAATGGACAGATAATAAGACACTTGTAATAACGTGTATAAACGGCTCGGGAGCTACCTTTGCAGTAGGAGACACAATCACAGTTAAAGTGGGGGCGGATATCAGAACTCTCGATGGAACTTCTCCGGCAAGTACTGATACAAGTGATCCAAGTGAGGGAACTTTTGATCTCATACCGCCTGCTCCTGTTGTATTGAGTATTACGGCAGCCGAAGGAGGGGCATCAGAGCATGGTATAGGGCCTGGGGATACGCTGACAATAATATTTGATACAGCAACAAACAAAACTGCAAGTACTTCCTACGCAGATAAGGCGGCAGTAGATACTGTTATTAACTGGGGAAGCAAATCTTTCGGGACATCATATACAGGGGTATGGACAAATAATACAACACTTGTAATAACATGTACCAACGGGGCGGGTGCTACTTTCACGATAGGCGATACAATTACAATCAGGTCTGGTGCTGGGATAAAAACGCCGGACAACCTATCCCCTGCGAGTAATGATATCAGTGATGCGTGTACGGGAGCATTCAGCCCGGCGCCCGTAATCGTGAGCGTGACAGCAGCAGAAGGCAATCCGGGCTCAAATGGATTGGATGCCGGTGATACCATTACAATAGTGTTTAATACAGCAACCAATAAAACTGCAGCAGTAACTTATGCGGATAAAGCTGCTGTAGATGCAGTAATAAACTGGGGAAGCAAATCCTTTGGCTTGTCTTATACGGGAGCGTGGACAGACAACAAGACTCTGGTAATTACTTGTACGGATGGCTCTACAGCAGATTTTGCAGTAGGAAATACCATAACAATAAAAGCCGGAGCAGAAATAAAGACTTTGGATGAATCCTCGCCCGCATCTACGGACACAAGTGATGCTGCAGAGGGGACTTTTGATCTTATACCTGCTGCTCCGCTGATTACGAGTGTAACAGCAGCAGAGGGAGGAACGGCTGAACATGGAATTGGTTCCGGCGATACGCTGACTATTGTGTTTAATGCAGCGACAAATAAGACCGGTGGTACATCATATGCAAACAAAACGGCAGTAGACGCAATAATCAACTGGGGCAGCAAGTCATTTGGCAGCGGATACACAGGGGCATGGACCGATAACAGAACTCTGGTAATAACCTGTACAAATGGATCAGGGGCTACATTTACCGTTGGAGATACCATTGCAGTAAATTCAGGAGCTGATATTAAGACTCAGAATGGTCTGTCATCAGCAAGTACCGATACTAGTGATGCAAGCACAGGTACCTTTAATCCTGCTCCACTTATAGTAAGCGTTACGGCAACAGAAGCCGGGGCGGAGGAGAACGGCATCGGACCTGGAGATATACTGACTGTGGTATTTGACGTAGCTACTAACAAGGAAGGTGCAACTTATGCCAACAAGACTGCTGTAGATGCAGTGATCAACTGGGGGGGGAAATCTTTCGGTTCATCTTATACAGGGGCATGGACAGACAACAAAACTTTGGTAATAACGTGTGTAGATGGTTCTACAGGGGATTTTGCCGTAGGAAATACCATTACAGTAAAAACAGGAGGGGATATAAGAACTCTTGACGGAACCTCCCAGGCTTGTACAGATGTGAGTGATGCAAGCACGGGAACTTTCAGCCCTGTTCCTCTGGCACCTACTGTTGTAAGTATAGCAACAAACGAAGCAGGAAGTGTTATCACAATAGAATTTAATAAAACCATGGCAAACCCGTCCGGGAAACATGCTCAGTTTGGCGTGCTGGTAGATGGGACGGCGAGAACTGTTTCAGCTGCAGCACTGAATACAGACAATAAGAAGATAGATCTAACACTATCAACACCTGTAGCAGTTGGTAATACAATAACACTTTCATATACTCCGGGGACTGTTGCGGCGGCTGACGGAGGTGCCCTTGCGTTGTTTACGGGAAGCTCTGTAACCAACAGTGTAGTGGGGCCTGCTAAAATTGCCAGTGTAAGCTCATCTGTCACCAACAATACATATGGTGCAGGTCAGGTAATTACTATAACTGTAACTTTTGATACTGCGGTTGATATTAGTACGGTCGGGGGTATTCCGACCTTGCGAGTGGAGACAGGTACAGTTGACGAAGAAGCCAGATATATAGACGGTAATAGGACAAATGTAACTACACTTACATTTGAATATACAGTCAAACAGGGAAATAACACTGCCGATCTTGAGTATGTCAGTACAGCATCCCTTGCACTGAACGGGGCAACCGTAAAAAACACCGGAAAGGATGTAGCGGCAATTCTCAGCCTTCCTGCATTGGGATCCATATATTCTCTAGGTGGACAGAAAAATATAGCCATCGATACAACAGCCCCTGTTAATGCCACAGGATTTCCGAAAGCAGGTACCAAGACGGAAAATACTGCGAATGTACTGGTTCAAGTAAATGAAAGCGGAAAAGCTTATTATGTAGTGCTGGATGGGGGAGCATCGGCACCGACAGCTTCTCAGATCAAAGCTGGAAGAGACGCTTCAAATGTCAATGTGGCTAAAAAAGGAGAAATCAACCTGACAGCCGGTATGCAGGGGACAATATCCATAACCGGACTGGATATGCTGACTTCATATGATATATATGTAGTTAGCGACGACTGGGTAGGAAACCTGCAGTCAATCCCCGGAAAGGTATCAGTAATAACTACCAATGATATAACGCCTCCGGTTATTACTGGGTCTACGGCAACACCAGGGGGTATTACTGCTGATATAGAAATCATAACTGATGAAGAAAGCAGGGTATACTATATTGTTATGGCGGGAGGATCACCAGCTCCAACGGCAGCCAATGTAAAAGCCGGAGCAGGTGCTCTGTCAGCGAGCTTAAAGGGATATGCGGATACAGCAGGAAATAGGGCGACTATTAATTTAAACGGACTGAACGGATTAACAACCTACGATCTCTATGTAGTATGTCAGGATAATAATAACAATTTGCAGACCACTGCAACCAGGATACAAGTTACAACAGACCTTACAGGGGTGACGGCAGATGTAGCTGCAGGAAAGCTAAGCAATACTTCAAGGAATATGGAATACAGTCTTGATTCTACAAACGGCACAAACGGCACATGGACAGGGTGTACTGACGGTACCACTACAGTTCAGTTTACTGTAGGAGATGTTTATATAAGAGATAAGAGCAACACTGCAACCGCACGCAGAGTAGCCACCGTTACACAGCAGCCAATGCCTACCACTGCTCAGATAAACGGCATAGGCTATAACATAGCACAGGGGACACTTACCGGAACTTTAAGTTCAATGCAGTACAGAATAAATGGTGGAGCATGGATTGACATAACCACTGGAGGAGCTATTTCCGGAATAGCATTTGCAGCAGGGGATCTGGAATTCCGCATAAAAGCTACTGCTACTACACTGGCATCACTTCCGGTAACAAAGGTGACCATTTCAGCACCTGCATCTGCGCCGTTATTAATGTATGATGATGTCGTAAATACTATTTTAGATCTGAATAGCGTTAATGAGTTGGGAGAATTTATTTACGAATACAGGATAGACACAGGGGGATGGACATCAGGAGGAGTTACGCCTGACCTGAGCGGAACAAAGACAGTTTATGTAAGAAAGAAGGCTACAGCGACAGAACTGGCAAGTCAGGTTCAAGTTATTAACTTTACAGTAAATGTAAACCTCAATACTGTAGGCATAAACATAGCAGTCGGTCAGATATACGGTACTACTACAGCTATGGAATACAGCCTTAATTCAACTGACGGATATAACGGAACATGGAAGCCGTGTTCAAATACCAATACAAATGTAACTTTCGTAGAGGGAAATGTATACATAAGAGCAAGTGCTCAGCGTGATAATGTAAGGCTTATCGACACCCTTACAGCACCGGCTGCACCTGCTACCGTTAGTGCAAATGAGACAGGAGGACAAAATGCGGTAAAACTTGTCGGAGCTACTACATCGATGGAATACAGCAGAGATGGCGGGATAACATGGTACGCTGTTTCTACAAGTATTGCAGCAGGTACACAGTCGATAGATGTTTCAACCGCACCAAATAATGACCTGAGGGTCAGGTTAAAGGCTACCACCACAAAGCTTGCTTCAAGATCTACCGGGAAGCTCAACAACACCGGAACGATAGCGGTATCTCAGCAGGCAGCTCTTACAATGACCGTTGTCGGAGCGAACCAGACTATACAGTTGAGTGATATGTGGAAGATAACTGCAGCAAAGGAGAGTGTGGTTTTAGACAGTATAAAAGTGGATATATCGGGTACTATGGATACCGTAAATGTTGATAATTTAGTACTTATGTATAGTACAAACGTTGCAATCGGCGATGCAGACGATGTTCAGATAGGAACGAGCCTTAACCCCGGAACAGGGGCCTCCGAGCTGGAGTTTACAGCTTTATCAAAAACTGTTGCAGTAGGCAGCGGCTATATATATATACTCGGACAGATATCAAGTTCAGCATCGACAGGACAGAATATAGCTTTGGGAATCCCGGCAGAGGGAATTACCGCAACAGGAGTTGTTTCATCGAGAGCCATCAAGTCCACCGGGATAGATGCAGGTACGGTAGTAACCCTTGATAATACACCCCCAACGGCTGCAATAACCTATAACCTGAACCGTGCCGTCAAGTCAGGAGATACGCTGGTCATAACGGCAACCTTCAACAAAGCTATGGCAAATGCACCTGTTGTACAGATAAGCATATCGGGGGCAAATACGCTGGCGTTGACCAATATGACAAAGGTGGATGCGACACACTATACTTGCACATATACAGTTGGCGCAGGTGACGGTGCTGCAACAGTGGCTTTGGCTACAGGCACTGACTTGTCAGGTAATGTTATTACAGCTGCACCTGTAAGCGGAGCAACTTTTACAGTTGATAATACTGTTCCCGGAACTCCTGTTATTACTCTCGCAGAAGCTAAAGGAAATTCTGAAATACCGGGTTATATGAACAGTTCTAATCTTAACCTGCAGATTGATGCAAATATAAACGGCAGCAGTGCAGCAGGAGGAAGTGCGGAATTGTTGATAGACGGTGTTCCCTTCAGCACACCGGTAATTGACAGTACAATAGGTCCGATGGATACTTCCGTAAGCTTCCTGGTTGCTCCAGGTGTTATTGGACAGGGTACGCATACATTCTCAATCAGGCTGAAGGATGAAGCAGGAAACAGCGCAACCAGTATGGCTTCATCACCTGTCATAGTTGATTATTCTTTACCGTCAAAGCCTTCAGTCTCTTATACTGTTGTTGGAGGAAGTGTAGTTGCCGGATATATAAACGATACCAATACTGGAGTTAATTTTTCGGCTGATATAGTTGCTGGCGAAGCGACTGGAGGAACAGCAGAATTACTGCTTGGTACGACAGTAGTCGGTACACAGCCGATATCAGCAAATGATACGACTATTTTATTAACTGTTTCAAAAGCGGTAATAGGTACTGAAGGAAGTAAAAGCTTTACGGTGAGGGTAACCGATGTGGCAGGAAACACAGTAACAAGCAATGCTATAAGCTTAGTTGCAGACTTTACTTCGCCCGGGGCCCCAACAGCTCCTTCGATAGCGGGAAACGATAATATTAAGGTTTCAGGGTATGTAAACGGAACAAACAGCCAGATTTCTGCATCATCCACCATAATTAAAGGTGATGCTGTAGGGGGACGGGCAGAATTGCTGATCGACGGTGTTTCATTCAGTGTGAAAGTACAGGATTTGTCGATAGGCTCAAATGATATTGCAGTTTCATTGCTTTCTGCCTTTGCAAGTGTAAATGAGCTCAGGAATACAATAGATGCAGGAACTCATAAAGTTAAAGTAAGGCTGTTCGATGCAGCAGGAAATTATACGGATAGTTCCGAAACATCATTTACAGCAGACTATACTTCACCCTCAGTACCGGCTAATGTTGCAATCAGTGCACAGGGGAACAGTGTAGTTGCCGGATACTTCAACATTTCAAATAACGGTATTGTTGCGGCTGTTGATGTTATAGCTGGTCAGGCAGAAGGCGGATATGCGGAGCTTATAATTGACGGGCGTTCCTTCGGCACACCGATAAAAAGCAGCCTGATAGGGGCAGTTACCACTCATGTAGCCATAACATACAATTTTGCCGATCTAAATGAACTGAAAGCTTTGATACCGGCTGGTACCCATACCTTTGCAGTGAGAGTGTATACCTTAGCAGGCAACTTTGAGACAAGTTCAACTGTCAGTCTGATTGCGGACTATACAGCACCCGGCGCACCGTCATCCGTTACAATTTCCGGTACGGGAGGAAAATCAGTAACAGGATATCTGAACGGAACCAACAATCAGATTTCCGCAAATGTAAGGATCACAGCAGGGCAAGCTACAGGAGGAAGGGCAGAATTGGTTATAGGAAGTACTGTAGTTGCAACATATAATATAAATTCAGGGGACAGTAATATAGCCATAGTATCAAATTATCTAAACAGTACACTGCTTCAGGCAGCAATACCGGATTCCGGCGCCGGCAGCGGAGAGAGAAGCTATACAGCAACTGTGAGGATAGTTGATGCAGCTGGTAACAGTGTGAATAGTACGCCTGTTTCATTTAAAGCTGATTACATAGTGCCCGATGAACCTGCAGGAGGATTTACAATTACGGCCAGCGGAGGAACTGTTGTTTCAGGACGGATAAATGAAACAAATATGTATATCAAGGTCAATAGCATAAGTATTACTTCAAATCAGGCAATCGGCGGAAAAGCTGAGTTGGTTATGGATAAGGGTACACCAGGTCAGAGGATTATTGCGGTAGATAATATTATTAATACTTCAGACACCACCCTTACGCTAAGCTCAAACTTTTCCAATCCTGCAGCACTACAGGCGGCAATACCGGAAGGAAGCCACGAGTTTGTAATAGTACTGTATGATGCGGCAGGTAACAGTGTAGAGACGGCAGCAACAGTACTGATTGCCGATTACCCATAAGAAAAGATAAAAAACTGGCTTATGACAAATAGGCCAGTTTTTTTATTTCATGGGAAAGTAAGTTTATTAATGTATGTTATGAGCCATAAATACCTCCCCATATTTCCAGTACTTAATTTGCTCATTATGTGATATACTGGGTTTATACATTAAAGTCATATTGGTTCTAACAATCCAATTGTAGATATATACTTAAGGAGTATATACACTGAAAATTCCTGATTTTACTACTACTATCGTTATTCTACCAAAATTCTTACAAGATGTATCCTAAAAAGATAATATATAAATTATCAGTGCGGCGATGCACAATAACTTCAAAATAATGTTATTAGATTAATTAATCAGTGCAACAGATTAATTTACTGAATATTGGGAATATATCAGTACGTGCATGAAAATATGCCTATAAAAAAGTGAGGTTTTATTATGCTGTTTTCAAAAAAAGGCTTCAAAGGCGGCGTAGCTGTACCCCACAAGAAGAATACCACAAGCTGTGAGACTGTTAAAATGAGCTTGCCGGAAAAAGTAGCCATTCCCATGGTGCAGCATATAGGAGCACCATGTGAGCCTATTGTAAAAAAGGGTGATTATGTAAAGGTTGGGCAGATTATCGGCAGTTCTGATGCATTCGTTTCATCCCCTGTGCATTCCAGCGTTTCCGGGACTGTAACCGATATAGCTTCCAGACTTGGTGCAGGAGGGGCCCGGGTAACTACAATAGAGATCAAAACAGATGGGGAGCAGGTAATTCATGAGGATATAAAGCCACCACACTACTCAGACTATAAAGAATTTTTAGGAATTATCCGGAAATCAGGATTAGTTGGCCTTGGAGGAGCAGGCTTTCCTGCCCATGTCAAGCTTTCACCTCCGCCTGATAAGGTAATTGACACGCTTATAATAAACGGTGCTGAGTGTGAGCCTTTTATAACTGCCGATTACAGGGAGATTGTAGAGAATTCCTGGAATATAATGTGTGGAATAGAAATTTTGCTGGGTCTTATGAGCTTCAAAAATGTATATATCGGTATCGAAGATAATAAGCCGGATGCAATTAAGATAATGAATGATATGGCAGATAACCATAAGAATATAAATGTAGTTAAGTTGATGTCACGTTTTCCACAGGGCGCTGAAAAAATGCTCATTTATACGGTTACCGGCAGAAAAGTGCCTTCAGGGAAGCTTCCGGCAGATGTAGGCGTAATTGTTATGAATGTAAACAGTGTATCTTTTATAGCTGAACATATAAAAACAGGTATGCCCCTGATTAAGAAAAAAGTTACTGTAGACGGCTCAGCAGTGAAAAAGCCTGCAAATTTGGAAATACTAATTGGAACACCTTTGGAAGATGTATTCAACTTTTGCGGAGGCTTCAAATCAGAACCGAAAAAGATTTTAATGGGTGGGCCTATGATGGGAATAGCACAGTATTCTTTACAAACTCCGGTACTAAAGCATACAAATGCATTACTGGCGTTTGACGGAAAGGATGCTGCCCAACCTGCTGAAACAGCTTGTATACGGTGTGGAAAGTGTGTGGAAGCGTGTCCCATGAATCTTATACCGCTTAGTTTGAACCAGAATTCTATAATCCGTAATATAGACGCTCTTAATAAGTATCATGTGGCTGATTGTGTTGAATGTGGGAGCTGCTCTTATGTATGCCCCGCAAAGAGACATCTGGTACAGTCCATAAGACTGGGTAAGGCCTTATTAAGGCAGACAGGGACGAAATAGTACTTATGCAGCAGTTGTTGCCAATCAATTTAAAGGAGGTAAATAGTTTGGAAAACCTTTTGTTAGTTTCTTCTTCTCCTCACATAAGAGGTTCAAACAATACAAGAAAAATAATGCTGGATGTAATTATCGCCCTTTCACCGGCTATACTGGCTAGCGTATATTTCTTCGGTATAAGGGCACTTGTGGTTATCCTGATTACAGTTGCTGCCTGTATTACTGCTGAGTATGCTGCCCGTAAAGCTATGGGGAGGGAAAATACAATATCCGACTTAAGTGCAGTTGTCACAGGTATTCTGCTTGCTCTTAATTTTCCGGTAACACTGCCGTTATGGATAGCAGTTGCCGGAGGAGCAATAGCAGTTATTATTGTAAAACAGTTATTCGGGGGATTAGGGCAAAATTTTATGAATCCTGCTGCAACAGCAAGGGTTATACTGCTGGTGTCATGGCCTGCACATATGACAAAATGGGTTGCACCTGGGCCTGATGCTGTATCTTCAGCTACACCTCTGGAACTGGTTAAGAAAGGAAAAGAAGCTATAGAGGGGAGTATGCCGGGTTATTTTGATCTCTTCATTGGCAATACTGGCGGATCCTTGGGTGAAACTGCGGATATTGCATTGCTTTTGGGCGCAGCATATCTTTTGTACAGGAAGGTTATTTCTCCTGTTATTCCTGTCACTATTCTTGGCACAGTAGCATTACTGACGTGGATATTCGGAGGAGACTCTCTTTTTACCGGCGACTTCATTTATCATGTTTTTTCGGGTGGTCTTATGCTTGCGGCATTTTTTATGGCTACTGACTATACGACCTCACCCGTAACACTTAGAGGTAAGCTAATAATGGGTGTAGGCTGCGGGGTACTGACAGCCGTTATCCGCTTATATACCAATTACCCTGAAGGGGTATCATTTGCCATACTTCTTATGAATATTGCCACGCCGTTAATTGACAGATACACAATTCCAAAAAGCTTCGGAGGTGAGAAAGCAAGTGCGTGATATAGTTAAGCAGGCAGTTGCGTTGTTCATTATTTGTATTGTTGTGTCGGCTACCCTTGCTTTTACATACTCGGTGACAAGGGAAAAGATCGAAGACCGTGCACGCATGGATGCAGAAGCGGCAAGAAAAGAAGTTCTGGCTAGCGCTGAAACCTTTGAGAAACTTGAGGCGCCTACACAGCATAACTCCGCTTTGTCCCAGGTCAAGGAAGCCTATAAAGGTATGAAGGCAAATGAAACTAAGGGATATGTATTCCTGGTAGAGACAAAAGGCTATGGTGGAATAATGAAAATTACTGTTGGGGTTGGCACTAAAGGTGAAATAACCGGGATGAAGATAGGGCAGAACAATGAAACACCTGGTTTGGGAACAAAAGCAGCAGAAGCCCCATTTAGGACTCAGTTGATTGGGATTAGGCCCTCTGTGCCGTTAAAGGTAATTAAGGTCGGAAAGACGAAACCTGAAGAAGTAGAAGCAATCAGCGGGGCTACAATAACCTCCAGAGCTGTTGTTGAGGCTGTTCAGGCAGCCATAGATATGTCAGTGAGACTTGCACGGGGGGAGGGAACGGCAAAATGAGCGGTAAGAACAACAGAAACACAAATGCAATGAAGACGCTGAGCAATGGTATTGTTAAGGAAAACCCGATATTCAGGCTTGTTCTGGGTACATGTCCCACACTGGCAGTAACTACTTCTGCAATTAATGGAATAGGTATGGGGTTAGCAACGACTATAGTACTGATAGGTTCGAATGCAGTTATTTCGCTAACCCGCAAGCTGATACCAGATAAAGTGAGAATCCCTGCTTATATTACTATTATAGCAGGGTTCGTAACAATAGTTCAGCTGTTGTTAAAGGCATATCTGCCATCTCTTGATAAGGCGCTTGGAATATATATTCCTTTAATCGTAGTTAATTGTATTATCCTAGCAAGAGCAGAGATGTTTGCAAGCAAAAACAGTGTTTTCATGTCTGTCATGGACGCGGTTGGCATGGGCGCCGGGTTTACACTGGCTCTTATGGCAATAGGTTCTATGAGAGAGCTTTTTGGCAATGGGACTCTATTTGGGTTGACTGTAACCGCAAATCTATTTGATCCTGCAATAATCATTATTTTGCCTCCAGGAGGTTTTTTGGTTTTTGGGATAATTATCGGGATTCTGAACAAGTTTTCATCTATTAAAGTGAAAAAAACGGGATGCCACTCCTGTGATGTCCCGTGCAGCTCTTGTCAGGGACATAAGGAGGTGGGTGCATAGTGAAAGAATTAATTATAATAATTATGGGAGCCATATTGGTTGATAACTTTGTTGTATCGAAGTTTTTAGGCATCTGTCCATTCCTTGGGGTGTCGAAAAAATTGGATACTGCCGTTGGAATGAGTGGTGCAGTTATTTTTGTTATGACTATAGCATCAACGGTGACATGGATAATAAACAGGTATCTGCTTGTACAATTCGGACTGGAATATCTGCAAACTATAGCGTTTATACTGGTTATTGCTGCGCTTGTCCAGTTTGTAGAGATAGTGCTGAAAAAGTTCTCACCCTCCCTTTACAAGGCACTTGGGATATTTCTTCCCTTAATTACAACAAACTGTGCGGTTCTTGGTGTAGCGCTGATTAACATACAAAAAGGGTATGATCTGTTAAAGTCTGTACTATACAGCATTGGTGCAGGAGCGGGATTTATGCTGGCACTGGTGTTGTTTGCAGGGGTAAGGGAGAGGCTGGAATACAGCAGCATCCCTGAGTCTCTTAGAGGGCTTCCTATAACATTGATTGCTGCAGCATTGGTTTCTGTTGCGTTTTTTGGATTTCAGGGGCTGTTTGCGAATTGATAAAGTAGCTGCCTGAAGGAGCACTGCTTGCAAGTTTGTATTTTACATTGCAGCTGTATGGAGGTAAATTATGATGGATTTGCTGGTGCCCGCTTCGGTTATTGGCGGGCTGGGTATAATTTTTGGATTGGGGCTTGCGTTTGCCTCGAAAAAGTTTGAAGTTAGGGTTGACGAGAGGACAGCACGCATAAGAGAGGTTTTGCCGGGGGCTAACTGCGGAGGCTGCGGGCAAACAGGCTGTGATGCTTTTGCTGAAGGAGTGGCTGCAGGAAAATGTACTGTAAACGGATGTCCGGTGGGCGGTGCTGATGTTGCAGAAAAGGTAGCTGCGATAATGGGTATGGCTGTAGGCAACATAAGCAAATCAGTCGCCAGAGTTTCGTGTAACGGCTCCATCAATAACTGTAAAAGCAAGTTTAATTACTCGGGTATTGAAGATTGTACTGCCGCAGCAAGTCTTTACGGGGGAGCACCAGGTTGCTCCTATGGCTGTATAGGCTTAGGCAGCTGTGCAAGAATCTGTGATTACGGGGCTATTGTAGTGGAGGAAGGGGTTGCAAGGGTTATACAATCCAAATGCACCTCCTGCGGGAAGTGCGTAAAGGCTTGTCCCAAGAAACTCATTTCATTAATATCTGCAGAGAGTGAATATACGGTGAGATGCAGGAGCTTTGACAAGGGTAATGAAGTTAGAAAAAGCTGTAGCGTAGGCTGCATAGGCTGTGGAAAATGCAGCAAGGTATGCGCGCAGGGCGCCATCAAGCTGGAAGGGAACCTTGCCGAAATCATGTATGACCGGTGTAAAAATTGCGGCGAGTGTATAAAGGTCTGCCCGACCGGATCAATAAACAGGTATTTTACTTGAGAACTGTCCCAGGATTATCAATTAATAAGGGTGGACTTGCGTCCACCCTTAAAATATTTATTTCGCAACTATATTTACCAGTCTGCCCTTTACAACGATAACCTTCTTTATTTCCTTACCGTCTGTATATGTCTTTACCATACTGTCTGCAAAGGCAATAGCCTTTATCTCTTCATCATCGGCAGCGGAAGGCACTTCAATCCTGCTTCTTACAACACCGTTTATCTGCACTGCAATTTCTATAGTGTCCTTAACTAAAGCGCTCTTATCCCAGGCAGGCCATTTTTCATTGAATACAGAGTATTCATACCCCATCTGTTCCCACATCTCCTCTGCAAAGTGTGGAGCAAAAGGGGCTATAAGCCTTATAAGGTCAGCCAGTGTCCCTTCAAGCGTGTTCAGATTCATAGGATCAACATCGGCATTATACTTGTATAGTGCATTTACAAGCTCCATTAATCTTGAGATGGAAGTATTGAACTGGAATTTCTCTGCATCCTCAGATACTCCTTTTATTGCAAAGTGTTTTGCATAGTTCAGCTCCTTTTCATCCTTACCGGCCTCAGTTTTTCCATTATTACTATGCCTGATAACACTAAAATCTTCTACAAGCCTTTCAATTCTACCTATGAATCTGGAAATAGCCTTTATTCCATCATCGTTCCATGGGCCTCCTTCAGTATAGGAAAAGCCGAACATCAGGTAGAGTCTGAATACGTCGGAACCGTATTTTCTTACATACTCATCGGGAGAAATAATATTTCCCTTTGATTTACTCATCCTGTTACCATCCGGTCCCAGTATGATACCTTGGTGGACAAGAGAAGTAAACGGCTCGTCAAACTTCAGGTAACCCAAATCTCTCAAGGCTTTTGTAATGAACCTTGCGTATAGAAGGTGCATTGCTGCATGCTCAGGGCCGCCTATATACTTGTCTACGGGAAGCATTTTATTTATCCATTCAGTATCAAATGCCTTATCATCATTTTTATTGTCCGGATACCTGAGATAGTACCAGGAAGAACATACAAAAGTATCCAGGGTATCAGGGTCCCTCTGTGCAGGTTTACCGCATGCCGGACAACTGACATCCATAAATTCCCTGCTCTTTTTTAGTGGGGACTCTCCGTCGGGAGTGAACTCCACATTGTATGGAAGTGTCACCGGCAAATCCTTTTCAGGTACAGGTACAGCTCCACAGTCCTCACAGTGTATTACTGGGATAGGCGCACCCCAGTATCTCTGCCTTGAAACAAGCCAGTCCCTTAACCTGTAGTTGATTCTCAATGAACCGCTGCCGGACTTTTCAAGCTTTTCAACTATTTTGGTTCTTGCTTCGGAAGAAGCTACTCCATCAAACTCTTCACTATTTACCAAAACTCCGTATTCCACAAAAGGAAGTGCATCATCTTTACCTTCACTTCCCTTTATTACACGCTTTATGGGAAGTTCATATTTCTGGGCAAACTCGTAGTCCCTTTCATCATGTGCAGGAACTGCCATTACGCATCCGGTACCGTAGCCTGCAAGAACATAATCAGCTACCCAGACAGGAACCTTTTCTCCTGTAATGGGGTGTATTGCATAGGAACCCGTAAATACGCCGGTCTTTTCCCTTACCGTGGACATTCTTTCTATTTCTGTTGCTTTTTTTGAGCTTTCCTTGTATTCTTCTACCTTGTCCTTGAAATCAGGTGTAGTAATCATATCTACTATAGGATTTTCAGGAGCGAGTACGACATAGGTCACCCCATAGAGGGTATCAGCCCTTGTAGTAAAGACTTTAAATGAAATATCCCTGTCGGCTACCTTGAACTCAATTTCTGCACCTTCTGATTTGCCGATCCAGTTTATCTGGATCTTTTTAGTCTTTTCAGGCCAATCAAGACCTTCCAGCTTTTCTATAAGCTCTTCTGCATATTCTGTAATCTTGAAGAACCACTGGGTCAAATCTCTCTTTGTTACTTCTGTGCTGCATCTTTCACAGCTCCCGTCTATAACTTGTTCATTTGCAAGGACAGTCTGGCATTTCGGGCACCAGTTTACAGGTGCATTTTTTCTGTATGCAAGCCCTTTTTCATATAGCTTGAGAAACAACCATTGTGTCCACTTGTAGTAATCAGGCATACAGGTTTTGATTTCATAGTCCCAATCGAAGGTAGCACCCATTTCCTGAAGCTGGCCTTCCATAGTTTTTATATTTTTAAGCGTTGAGTCCTGTGGGTGTATCCCTGTTTTAATCGCATAGTTTTCAGCAGGCAGACCAAATGCATCAAAACCCATTGGCTGAAATACCTCATAACCCTGCATTCTTTTCATGCGAGCCCAGGAGTCGCTCGGACCATAGTTGTACCAGTGCCCTACATGCAGATTGGCTCCTGAAGGATATGAGAACATTTCCAGGCAGTAAAGCTTTTTGTCTGCATTTTCCGGCTTAAATTTGTATATTCCTGTATCTGTCCATTTCTTTTGCCACTTCTTATCAATATCTGTTGAGTATGGCATCTTATATATCCACTCCTTAATCTATTTATTACACTAAAAAACCCGTCTCTGCAAGAGACGGGAACTATTCCGCGGTACCACTCTAATTGATTTCCGAAAAGAAATCCTCTTTAAAAAGCAGTTGTTTTTATGATTTGGCTGCTCTATGTTCCTTTAACGGGGAAGTCCGGCATACCTTAATATTATTCGGGCAGCAGTTCCCGGGTGAGTTCAAAGCCTAGGAAATACCGGTTTTCACCTGCTCCGGCTCTCTATAAGTTCCTCGCATCTTTTACTACTCCCATTCATTACTTTTAGCTATTAAAGTGACTCGTTTCCTGTGATTTTACCACAAGACAGGGCAGTTTTCAACTATAGTTTTTTAAATGAATATGGAATTTAGTGGAGCAGTAGTTTTGGCGCTTATGTTTATACTGTTCATTTTTTACTTGATATTATATACTGGAAACAACAGAGTTTATACTGATAAAAAGCTTTTTGAAAATAAGTGGGGGTGAAGGGGCTTATAGCCCTGATAGTATATGAAAGTCAATAAGATTATTTTTCTTATGTCAGCCATAGCGGTGTCCGTTGCAATTATTACACTAAGCGCATTTTCCTATATTAATAACACAAAGGCTGTTTCACTCCAGACAGATGTCTACAGTCTTAATGACCTTAACAGGAGCCTTAGTAAAAAGCTGCTTTCACTCGAAAAGGAGAGGGAAGACCTGCTGGTAAAGATAGAATCGGGGAATAAGGAGAAAGGTGAACTGAGCATAAAAATCCGTAGCCTGGAAGAAAAGCTTATGGCACTTGAGGAGCAGAAGAAAATTGAAGAATCAAGCAGCTTTGCTTCTGTAAAACCAAGAAAGAAGGTAGCATACCTTACTTTTGACGATGGGCCTTCAGTACATACTGAGAAAATTCTTGAGATATTGAAAAAGTATGGGATAAAAGCAACTTTCTTTGTTAACGGAAGAGACACCATGGGAGATATATATAAGAAAATCCTTGACGAAGGGCATGTTATAGGCAACCATACTTATTCACATGATTATGAAGTTTCATATTCATCTTTGGAAAGCTTTTTTGCAGACTTTGACAGGCTGAAAACCCTGCTCAAAGACGTTGCTGGTTATGAAACAGACATTTTCAGATTTCCGGGAGGGTCAAAGAATGCTTCGGGTAAAAAGTATGGAAACCCCGATATTATGAAGCAGATAATAGCGGTGCTTGAGGAAAGAGGGATCAAATACTTTGATTGGAACGTAACCTCGGCAGATGCGGACATTTCCGGTAAAACTGTCGATAAGGACCTTATAGTAAAAAATATTCTTTCGGGTGCACAGTACAAGAGGAATGCAATAATTCTCATGCATGACAGTAAGGGGAAGGAAACAACAGTAGAAGCTCTTCCCGAGATAATTGAAGGACTAACGGAACAGGGCTTCAAGTTCAGTGTTCTGACAAAAAACACATCCTACTAAGGCTGCCGGTTTCGGGCAAAAAAAGGGTTAGTCTTTCGACTAACCATGTAAAGGGGGTCAAAATGTATTTTGTGAGGTCATTTATATTATTGACCCTCTATACAGTTTTTATTCAACAGAATAAAAAAATTATTTATAAATATTATTTAGTTGGTTTGCCCGGCTGGTTGATTTTATTGAAGATCGGTTCTTTTTGCAGTATCCTGCTTATATCTGCAACAATTTCCTCCATATGCTTACCGGAGCAGTTTATAGTAATATCTGCATGTTCCTCATACAAAGGCGTTCTTTCGATATATATATCCTGTAGGCTCTGATCTTTTTGCATTGCAATTCCCCTGCTGGTAATATTCGTTATTCTTTTTTGTATTTCATCATAATCCAATTTGAGGTAAACAAGGACACCATCCTCCTTCAGGTGCCGTATGGCAATACTGCTGTAAATAACACTTCCTCCTGTAGCAATTACATGATTTTGAAGCTTTGTATCCAGTACTACATTTTCCTCCAGCTTAAGGAATTCTTTTATACCATTTGTGTCAATGATATCCTGTAGAAACCTGTCTTCCTTTTGTTGAATTAACAGATCAGTATCAATGAAAGTCATTTTGAGGGTTTTTGCAAGGAGAACTCCTATAGTGCTTTTGCCAGCACCGGGCATGCCTACTAATACTACGTTTGATTTATTCATTATTCACTCCGCTTATTACTATTCTACCTATTTTACTATTCCACCCGTTTTCATGCACACGAAAGTGTACTTTACATGTATTATATGAAATTTTTTTGAGAAAATAAAGGAGGAGTAAGTTTGTTTATGGAGGTAACGGTAGTGGATAATCATGGAAAGATCATAAATGCAGAAAGTGTTACAAATGTAGAAACAACCCTTGAGGATATATCCAAGGAGCTCAGGCCGGGCGAGACACTTGTACTTGATATAGGGAACAACTACTTTCATCAGACTGATAATATATATGATACATTGGTTATGCGTGGATTTGACGTTAAGAAGAGCTTTAAAAACGGAAGAAATCAGATACTTGTCCATAAAAAGCCATAATATAAAATACAAGTGTTCCACACGCGACAGCATAACTGAAGCGGAACAATGAGCCGTCACTTTTGTTGCCGAATTCATTATATGGAAGAAGTGAAAAAGTCAGGATACTTACCTTTATGTATTTTAAAAGATGAATTAGTCGCTGTATTCCGTTTTTCCTTATGAGGATCAGTATTAAAGCTATTATGCCCCCGCATAGAAAAGAATAAACCATTATATACAGGACAGGCTTTAGCCCCAGTATGGCTCCAAGGGCAGAAAAAAGCTTTATATCTCCTGCTCCCAGCATTCTTAGCAAAAAAAATACTATTAACAAAGTTATGGGGAGCATAATTCCGGCAAAAGCGCGCAACGCGCCGGAAAATCCACCGGTCATGGAATTAACCGCAACACCCAGCAGGATAAAGGGAAACACAATCCCATTTTTAATTTTGCAGGTCTTAATATCACATACCAGTGATAGAATAACAAGTAATACAACCGCAATATGATTTATAAATATAATATTCACTCCTACTTAAGCAGAGTTGTCTATATCCATACCGTAAGTTTATAAGTTTTATCAAACACAATATAAAAAATTACAACCTATTAAGGATTAATCCTTTTATTACTGATAATATCTCTCTTGCCTGATAATACAGTTTTAAATACCATACTGTCTGTGCAGGAGCGCCTGAGGCGTGTATACCAAACTTCTTTGCAATCCTTAAGGACCTGAATATATGAAAATCATTTGAAACAATAATTGCTGATTTAAAACTGCTTTTGTCCATATATTCCTTTGAAAACCTTATATTTTCATATGTACTTGAGGATTTATTCTCTTCTATTATTGCATTACTGCTTACTCCGTTGTTTACAAGCCAGCTTTTCATCACACTTGCCTCACTGACTATTTCGTTGTCTCCCTGTCCGCCGCTGACTATTATACTGGATGCATACCCTGATTTATATAGATCCAGAGCCTTTTTGAGCCGGTATTCAAGTGAAAGGCTGGGAGATTTTTTGTATATATGGCAGCCCAAAACAATAATTACGTCAGATTTCTCAGGTGTAGAGAAATGACTGTAATACAAAATGTTAGCATATATTGTCAGGAAAAAAGCTGCAATAATAGTGATTACCAGCAAGATAAGCTTCTTTATGATCTTTTTATTCCCTGTTTTCAACATATTAACAACTCCACTCAAAGTTTATTGTTTTCCCAATATTGCAGCTGTCTCTTCTCTTAGTATTTTTATCAATTCTTTTTCCAGGAGTACTCTTTCCGGCCCTTGTCCTGCTGTCTTCGGTATGTTTTCCGGATCGTCAATATTAAGTGTTACTGTATATACTGTTGAGTCCGAAACACTCTGATTCTCGGATTTTGCGTAAGCATCTGAAGTAAAAGCCAAAAGCTTGCCAGAGGATGACCAATCAAGCTTGCCTGTGGAGAACATACTCTGGGTCAGCTGTTCATTTAAAACACCGTCTCTTTTTACGATCCAGACATCAGACTCTTGACCTTTCCCACCGGAGTATGCTATCCAGTTGCCATTTGGCGACCATTCCATACCTGATATTTTTCCCTGGGTGGCAATTTTCCTTTTTTTATTGTCGTCTAAGCCGGTAATATGAAGCTCGTGGCCTGATTCCTCATCTGAGTTTTTTCTTATATAGGCTATGGAATCTTCTGTCGGAGAGATGGAAAAATCCAGTATATTATCGTCAACTAGAAGGAACTCTTTGGAATACAGATCAAATGTATAAAGGGACATACCGGATGAAGCACTGCTTTTGCCTGTGAATACACACTTTAGCTGCCGGGGGAGAACTTTTAAGCTGCCTATAGCTGTGAGATCCGGCAATTCAATATCCTTGGAGATGCTTGTAATCATTTTTTTATATTTCTTAATATATATCATGGGATTGATCATAAGCAGCTCGCTGTCCTTAGTGAACATATAAGAAGGTAATGGCTGCGGGTCTGTGTTACCAGGAACTTTATCCATTCCATCGGGAAGATGGGTTTGTTCCCTCCTTATTCTGTCAAATAGAAGATCGTTTATAATTACCTTATTTCCGTCAGGAGAAATCTCCGTATATTCTTTATAGGCACTGTCTGATGTAAACATCAAAGTATCGGTTCCGGATTTTGTATCTATTATGTGGTAGCTATAAGTACTTCCGCTTTTCCTGTATATCAGCAGATTTTCATCTTTCCCCAGAAACCCTTCAACACTTCCCTTGCACAATTCGTTGAAACTGACCATAAGGCTGCTGTTAGCCATACCTGCCCCTTTTATTACGTTTACCTTTTCTTCCGATTTGCATCCGGTAAACAGCGATATCAGACATAATACTAAAAAAACTTTTTTCATACTGGTTCTCCATTTTTAGTTTCCTTGCTTTCTGTTAATATTGTAATAATAAATCAAGGCTATAAACAAGTTATAAAGCAGATGTAACAAAATTGTAAATTAGCTCATTGTGCTAGTTGGCCGTTATTTCGGCAGTAAGATTAATACCTCAGTGCCTTTTCCCTCAACGCTGTTGATTTCTATCGCTCCTCCATGCTTTTCTATAATTTCCTTTGTAATGGAAAGGCCGAGGCCGTTTCCACCCATATTTCTTGAGCGTGCCTTATCTACACGGTAGAATGGTTGAAATACATTTTCCAGCATGTCAGGGGGTATACCGCAGCCGCTATCCTTGATAGCTATTACTACACCCTTGGCATTAGAGGTGAGAGTGACGTTTATTATACTCTGAGGAGAATATTTGATAGCATTGTCAAGAACATTGACCAGTGCCTGCTTTACTCTGAAGTGGTCGGCAAGAATTCTGATGTTTTGCGGGATATCAACCTCCAGAGTTATATTGAATTTTTGTGCTTTAAGAGACATCTGACCCGTTATATCTCTGATTAGGGCAGATATATCAGTGCTTTTCAACTCAATTTCAAACTCGGACTTATTTAAGGAGGATAGATCGATGAGATCACTTATCAGTCTTAAAAGCCTGTCACTTGCCCCTTCAAGATACTGTATGGATGTATCGAATACGGTTTTATCATTCCCCTCGGACTTCAGCAGGTCAATATAGCCCAAAATCGTAGTAAGGGGAGTTTTCAGCTCATGTGATACATTTGTGATAAATTGCCTTTGCTTTTCCTGCAGTAAACGAAGCTCAGTTATGTCATTCAGCACCATTACGGCACCATCTGCTTTTTCAGAGGTTTTCAGAGGAGTGGCACAAACCAGGAGGTTTCTGTTGTCCGAATCTATTTCTGTAATAGTGCGTGAATTTGTGCGGAGGGTATTCTGGCATATGGCATGAATTCCTTGGGTTATTGTGGAATCCATCATGGATTTTGCCTTACTGTTTATTAAGATTATGTTTTCCCGGCTGTCAAAAGCCAGTACGCCTTCACCCATACTATCAAGTATGGAGTTAAGCTTGACTCTCTCAAAATCAATTATTTCGATTCTTTTTTCTACTTCCGATGCCATGGTATTAAAAGCATTACCCAGCTCACCTATCTCATCGGAGGATTTCACATTTATTTTTCCTTTAAAATCTCCATTGGATATATCTACTGCGGACTTTTTCAGTTGAAGTATCGGAGTGGTTATTTTTAAAGAAAATATGATACTGGCTGATACTACAATAATAATACCTGCTGCAAAGGCAAGTACAAGAAGGAGTTGTATATTGCCTGCCAGCCTGTTTGCTTCATCCATAGGGTGTATGAACATTATTTCTCCTATGATTTTGTTTCCCGACAATATTACAGGAAAAGAAAAATGCATGTTCTGCACACCCGCATACTTTCTTGTCACCCAAGTCCTGTTTCCTTTTAAAACTTCGTCAAGCTCGGTGTATACCGTGTTTTCAGGCCATGTGTTTCCGGAGTCGGCAATCATGGCTTTTGTTGTGGAAAAGATCAGAACCCTTAATCCTGACTCTGCCGATAACTTATGAGCAAAATCCCTGCTTCTTGCATTGAACTCGCTTCCGGTAAGCGAAGAAGTCTTAGCTGATAGAAGGGTTTGTTTTATGGATATAACGGAAAGATCAGCCTGGTGCATCAGGTTTTTGAGTATCATATTCCTGTTTATCCTGCTTGAGCCTTCTACAACTGCTATCGATATAACAAGAAATGTGGACACCAGGATAACCAGATTAGTTATTATTATTTTGTTCCTCAGACTGAATTTTACCAGAGCGGGTTTTGCTGATGGATTTCTGACAATATTATTATTCATAGCCGTTTCCTTACCATTCGGTATCCTACACCGAATACGGTCTGTATATACTCGTCCCTGTCCTGCAGGTCCTTCAACTTTTTTCTTAATCTCTGTACATGCACATCCACGGTTCTCGTATCACCGGCAAAGTCATATCCCCACACCCTGTCAAGCAGCGCTTCACGGGAAAATACCTGCTCGACATTGCTTAAAAGAAAGACTAAA
This sequence comes from Clostridia bacterium, assembly GCA_026414765.1. Lineage (NCBI taxonomy): Bacteria > Bacillati > Bacillota > Clostridia > Clostridia bacterium. The sequence continues at coordinate 66,703 of JAOAIJ010000019.1, forward strand.
AGGTCAAATTCTTTAGCGGACAGTTCAATTTCCTTGTCGCAAATAGTAGCTTTCCTGTTTTTCTGGTGCACTTCAAGGCTGCCATTGCGGAGAACACCTGCAGTATTCTCACGTGTTCCCGCACCTGTCCTTCTCAGGAGGGCCTTTACCCTCGCTGCCAGTTCCCGTGCGTGGAACGGCTTTGTTATGTAGTCGTCGGCACCCAGTTCCAGGCCCAGTATTTTATCGACAATATCTGTTTTTGCTGTCAGCATGATTATGGGTATGGGTTCTTCCAGAGTTACTTTTTTACATATGTCAAAACCATTCATTCCTGGGAGCATCAGGTCAAGAATCATCAGGTCGGGCTTGAATGCTTGTATCCTTTTCAGGGCATCCAGCCCGTCATGTGAAGTCTCTACCTCATATCCTTCCGATTTCAGTGTTATTTTCAGCAAGTCGCATATTGATATCTCATCATCTACTATCAGAATCTTTTGTGCCATGAAAACCTCCGCATAGATAAACCGGCCAGGCAAATCCCGGTAGGAATTAGTCCGTGCCGCAGAGCTGCTTGGTTATAAGTTACAATATGATTACATTATAGCATATATCTAAATTTTCCAGGGGATTCTGTCGATATTTATTGATAAGAGTATTTATAACCAAGAACGGTAGAGTTTTCAAGCAGCGGGTTACTGGAACAAATTACATGGGAAAATAATCGCCGGGACCTACGTACAAAAAAAGGAATTCATGCTAAAATTATTATATAGGTTACATAATGTGGAGGTATTGTAATGAGGAGTTTTAAAAGAGCTCTTGCTTTAATTCTTATAGCAGGCATACTCACCGGGATGTTCCCGGGATTTTTACAGGTTGTCCATGCAGACTCGACACCTTTGAATGTTGAGAGCTACAGTAATGGAAAACTTACACTGAACTGGTCGCTTGGCGGTGTTAATTCAGTTCTGATTACATACCATTCACCTGATGCTCCCGGCAATCTTGAGAGTAAAACGGTAAATGCTGTAGGAGCTGATTTTTTGAATTCTGCTTCTGTAGAAAACTTGAGAAGTGACTATATATATGATATAAACATAAAAATGTTTGATGCAGAGGCGAAGGAAATAGGAAGCGGAACTATTTTTTTCCTGCCTCAGATTTCATTCTATGGTGAAATAGTGAAACAGCAGTCAGTTACAGGTACAAGTGGCGGGACTGAGAGCGGCGTAATGCCTGCGTTGAAGCTAAGCTGGAAGGTGCCCAAAATATACAGCGGTACCGGTTTTGTTACACTTAACAGCACAAGTGCCTATAACAGGCTGGACTCGAGGCTGGCCAGATTCAACTATAAAATAAACATTTCAGACAGCATTAACCGTACTGACATAGATATAATTAATGATATCGGGGATCCACAGGTATACCGGGCCAATGTTTCAGGTGACAATACAAGAGTATCAAATGTCAAGTATGACGGTACAGCTGAAAAATATTACTTTTACCTTTTGGGAGTTAAAGAGGATACTGCCCATTTACCGACTATAACAGAAGTAATAAACAACAGCTATGACGGTAAAGCTGTCCTTCCGGTAGAGATTTCAAGCAAGGGGGAGAACGCCTTTGTATTGCCTGACAGGGAAATACTCCCGGGCACGGTATACTACATGAAAATAAACCCGTACCCCACAGATAATACATTTGATCCTGCAAATCATGTCACAGGCTATATAGACAGTTTATCGACAGGACCGTCAGGAAGCCCCATGCTCGGAACTTTATCATATATACATACTCCCATACGCTTTGAGCTGACAAAAGACTCAATGGATAACATCAATGTCAAAATATACAGGATAAACAAGGGTAATCAAAGCATCCCACAGCTTTATTACGAAGTGCAGCTGAACAGTGTGCCTTCAGATCAGGACAACACCTGGAACCAGGGGTCTTTCAAGGATAAAGGTAAAAAGCTGGATGGTACATATTTTACAGGTGCTTATGCCTATACAGTTATTACAGGCATAAGTCCAAATAATACCGTATACTATAGGGTTGTAGTCAAATCCAACAGCTCCAGTGACAGGCTGGAGTCCATGAAGATGGAATATACTCTTAAAGATGATATTTCGAAGCCGCCTGTACCGAAAAATGTAGCTATAGCTAGCAGGCAGCTGGTTACGCAGGGCAATACGAAATCTACAAATGTTACCATCACATGGGACAAGCCGTCGAACTGGGACAGTATCATCAGCAATACAGACAGGAACCAGGATATAGTATTCCACTTCATGTTGAATACAAATCAGTCCGATCTGGCGACAAACACGCTTTACCCACTTGAATCGGGGGGACAGAATTATGGCAGGTTTGAAGTCAAATACAGGTTGGTTAATTACGTAAGTGCCCGTTCATCTCAAATAATTGACAGGGGAAACCGCCTTGAGTATACCATGCAGGGTTTTAATCTGTTTGAGGGGCAATACTGGTCGGGTACCAGTGGTTCTGCACTGCAGTTTACCGCCGAGGAGCTGGCGCGGGACAGGGACCCAGATAACAGGGAATATCCCGATTTCCTGCTGCCTAACAAAACATACTACTTGCAGGTGTATACAACAAAAGCAGCAGATAAAAAGACTACCAATGACGATACAAAAATGTCATATAAGTCCCTCACCGTGAGTTTCACTACCCTCACTGGCACTGAGAAGGACGTACCGTTGCCGTCAAACTTCAAAATATCAAGTGCGCCGACAAAGGATACTGCCGTACTGCAGTTTGACAAGGTGAAGATTGACTGGAGCAACTATACTGCAAATCATACTGCGAATGACAAGATATACTATGACCTTTATATGAGCACAAGGACAGATACAAGCTCGTTTATCAGGATAGGTACTACCGAGCTGATGAATACAGAACTTGATAATAATAAGTCCGATATAGCTTTTGACAGAGTGGACGATATTCAAAGCAATTTTATTAAGGCAACAATAAATAAATTCAGACCAGGGGTGGGCGCATATGACCATGACAACAATGCAGCAACCCAGGATGTCACTCCGAATGAAATATTTGGAGATAGTCTCATGCCGAATACTACTTATTATTTTATAGTAAAGACAAGGCTTGTTGTTCAGCACCCGTTATACCCTATAAACCCGTCGGTTTCCACAGTTATACTTCCGGTAACTACCGACAGGGGTGATGTTGGGGATCCTGACACCTCAGCCAAAAGGCCTCTGGCGCCGACTGATTTTGTAATAGCCAAGGATTCAAACGGCAATCTTATACTTGGCGGGCAGAATGTAACATTTAACTGGTCCAGGAAGGAAACAGGAGTCAGGTATTCATTGATATGTACCTCGGAAAAGGTAGCAGCGGACGCTGACCCTGCTTCATATACCAACGACCCTATATATAAGAGCTTTATAGCCGCTTTTGGTGCAGCGGATAACAATACTGACAATGATAACAGCAACTTTACCCTGGACCCCGCTGCAAATCCGCCTGCCAACAATTTTGAGTATAGCAGCAGTACACAAACCTTTAAACTCAATATTGACACATGGCTATTCCCTAATAAGCTGTACTATTTCAGTCTGAGGGCCGAGACCGGGAGCGGTGCCGGTAAGAAGGAAAGTGTATGGGTATCCATACCTGTTACTACCTCATTGATTGAGACTCCTACAATGCTGGCACCGGTAAATGACGCGGAGCTTGGCTTCTACTGGAACGGCAGTGCTGCTGCAAAGGCAGAGGACTATAAGATATATTTAAAAGGTCCTAAGGATAATGATTATAAGCTGCTGACAAGAAACCAGTTTACAGTAACAAAGGATGGAACTACATGCTATGGAAGGCTTTTCAATCTGACAGCCAACACTTCATATAGCATTAAGGTGTATGAAGGCAACAGTAATATACCTGTATTTAATAAGACCGGATTAAGTACAAGGGATGGTTATCACCAGATAGAGCTAAAATGGAAGGGGCTTCCTGTAGATCCATACACAAAATACGAAGTAGCGATTAAAACGGCTGATGCTGCAGAGTATACAGTTTTAGCAGACTCTGATCTTGAGCAGTACTTAAATATTAACGGGAGTATTCTTCCTTATAGCTTTGAGAAGAATGCGCAAACCCTTGGGACGAATTACAATAACTTTTATGCTAGGATAAAAACCGCTGCCGTTACTTTGGCAGACGGAACAGTGATCCGCCAGCCGCTGAAATCCAATATGAAATATTATATTAAAGTAAGGGCTGTAAAATATGACCCGGCTAACACTGCTCTTATCTCCTATTCTAAGTATATAGGTCCTGTAGATACAAGGACTGAATTCAACCAGAAGGATTATGACGATATAGATGAAGATAATGTGAAAAAGGCTACATTCCTGGACAAGATAGCCAAACTGGAGGAGAAGCTGTTTTGGAGGGTGGGTATGAGCAATACTGCCGCCAATAAGATTCTTCTAAAAGGGGATAGAATGGTCAATGCCATGCAAAACAATTCGGGGCGTCCATATATGCTGGATATCTCAAATCTAGGCCCAAATATAAATATGGATGTAATATACATGCCTGTGAATGTGGCTAAAACTTTGAACATAGAAAACAAAAGTCTTGTAATAAAAACTTTCGGTGCAGAATATACACTCAGACCAAGAACACTGGATATGGATAATACAGTTGAAATACCTGAAATGAAGAAAAAACAGGGTGTTAATGACTTGTTTCTGAAGGTAACGGTAAGCCGCAGCGAATATCCGGACTCTGCTATTCCCAAAGATTCAAAGCGTGTATCCAAGGTCCAGGATTTTGAGGTCCAGGTTTTAGGAAGCTCGAAGACAGATGTTAAGTTGAAAGAGGAATTCAAGGACAAGGTTTATAATGATAAAACCGGATTGGTTAAGCAAAAAACCGATTTAATGTCAAACCCTTATAATAACAATACAGGTACACCTGAGAAGCTAAACCGCTATATTGAACAGCTTGTCAGGGAAACGGAAAGCGAGTTGTCGGATTTTATCAACAGTACAATAGAAGGTGTCAACGGATCTGGAGGGATGGTGGTTGCCAAGGAGGATATAAAGAATTTTAATACTCCCATGCTGGCAAAGCTCGCCTATACCGATCAAAAGGGGTTGAAGCTGCCATATGTGCTATATGATGGTTCAAGCAGCTGGCAGAAGGTTACAAAGGATTTGGTATATGCGACGCCAAACTCAATAACGTTTAGTACTGTAAAAACCGGGAAGTATGCCATATTTGCCTTGTCTACATCGGTAGACGGTATAGCAGACGGCCATTGGGCCAAAGGCAGCATAAATAAATTTGTATCAAAGTTTGATTTAAGTGATGTTTTTGCCGGAATAAAAGACTCCTTTAACCCTGAAACCAGCGTTTCTTCAAAGGAAATGATCTTGTTATATGAAAAGGTGATGAATAAGGCAGAAAGCAACACGGGTATGGATCCAAAACAAAAAGCAAGAGAAATGGATCTTGATGAAATTTTAAACCTCAACAGCCTTAATAAGGATATTTCCAGACAGGAGGCTTGTGCAATACTTATGAAGGCATACTGTGCCAAGATAGGAGTAGGTTATGACAGCTTAAAGCCTGCCAGAAATATTGGCATTGAAGATGAATGGGATATCAATACAAAGTATTACGGACATGCAGTTACAGCAGTTGATCTGGATATAATGAAGCTTGATGATAATGGGAATTTCAGACCTGAAGAATCAATGACAAGAGCCGAAGTAATAACAGCTTTTGTAAAAGTTCTGGAGTTGGCCGGAGAGATTTAGCAAGTTTGCAGTTAATAATAAATAATTGTCTGGTGGGATTGTATTATGAAGGTGTTTAGAAGAATAGCTTCCATATTTTTGATATTGATGATGCTGCTGCAGGTGAACGCACCTGTGTCTGTATTTGCTGCAGTAAATGAGCCGCAGCCTCCGGTTAACAACCTGACCGTTGTTTCTACCGGTACAGACAAAGCCGATGCGACAGCAGCAAGAAGCTTTATTAATCTGAAGTGGGATCCTCTAGCATCTCCGCCCGGCTTGCCCGGTGTTTCCAAGTATATAAACTTCTACCTTACTGAAGTCACAAAACCATACAGACCGCCAAAAGGTACAATCACAAAAGAAAGAGATGTATCCGGAAATACAACCGAGCTTAAAATGAAGGGGTTGTCCTCGGGTACGTTCTATTATGTCAATACCAGAGCCTATTATACGTATTCGGACGGGAATACATCCTTTACAAGCGGTGAATCCGCGCCTTCAAATACTGTAAAGGTCCTCACAGATATAGATATGAGTGTGGCTTCATACGGAACAAATCAGATAAAAATCGAATGGGATGATGTATGGAACTCGGGAAGGCGTATAGACTATAAACTATATGTTTCCGATAACAGCAGCTTTGCAAATACGATGCCGATATATATTGGCCAATCTCAGATCGGTTCAAGCGGGCCGGTAACTGTCAACCAGGCAACGGGCAAGCTTGAGTATATCCATAGAGTAAGTGATCCTGCCAGGGTGTACTATGTAAAAATTGTCCCGGACATAACCGAAGAAGGGCTTGTTATGAATCCTTCGACTGAAACACTACCTGTGTGTAGTTATATACTTGTTAAAACGACAAAGATGTCTGAGACCGATGGCGGGACAATATGGAGATTGGACTGGAGTCCCGTAGTAACAGGCCTGAACAATAATGGAGTAGATATTACCTATCAAATAGATAAATATGTTAATGATGTCCCTATACCAATGCTGATAGAAAGCGGAACAAGCACTTTCATCACTATACCTAAGGGTGGAGAAAGCAATTATTATATTATAAGGGCTAATGTGACGAAAAATGGCCTGCCACTTTATCCGAGCAATATAAAGATCGTATCGGATAAGATTACTGTAAAGGACCAGGAGGTACCTTCACAACCGCCTATGCCGGAGCTGGTAAATGATTTTAAAGGGTCTGACGGCAAGCTGATTATTTCATATGACACGCAGGTTCAGGACGGGGTACAATTTCTTGGCGAGCTGCAGCCCAATAGTGCTACCATACTTTGGAGGGTTCCCAAAAAAGCGGATGGGAATGTGGATTTTGATGTGGCTTATGATCTATGGCTTCTAAACGATCCTAACCTCATTGATGCTCCACCTCAGGATTCAAAAATTACTTTAAGTCTGGGCAGCCAGAATTATGTCATGGATGGACCAAACCATATAGGGTACAAGTACAGGATACCAAATCTTACGCCGAACTCCACTTACTATGTTAAGATTGTTGCAAGGAAAACCTTTATAGTATATGAAGATGGGCAGCTAAAGACAGAAGACCGGATATCAATGCCTTCTTTAAAGGTTATTGTAACACCTGCTGAAGGAAGGATAGACCAGCCGCTGGTTCCTGGGAGGCCTCCACTGAAGGTGGTTGAAGGTTCGATTAAAAAGGATAGGGCTACTATCCAGCTGAAAAACGAATGGTATGAGCGTTTTATGAATGGCAAATGGGTAGCAATCGACCCCAACAGCCCTCCGACAGACAATAGTTTTACGGCAGTACAGATTAAAGATAATCTGAAACTCCTTGATGAAGGTAAGAGTGTACCTGATATGTTCAGGAAAAATTACAGGGTTGTAAAGTATGATTCCGGAGATAGAGGAGTAACTATAGACGTAGGCTGTGTAAGGTATGAAGACGGCATGTCAATGAGTGAGCTTGCCCAGATTCCGACAAACAAGGTTATAGGTTTTCCCGTTACTGCCAATGACAGCACAGAGGATAGGACACAAAACCTGGATAACCAGAAGCACAACGTCAATATACCGGTGGCAGGACTTGATCCAAATACCACATACATTATATGGGTTAGGGCTTCCAGGCAAAGTGCCGATCTTACATCAGGACCCTCAGATCCTATTATTATCACAACTGTTCCGGACGACAGCAATCAGGTCGAAAAGCCTGTGGTTCCGACATTCAACTACTATCAGGTAAGCGATATCTATATTGACTTAGGGTGGGATTTTAAGACAAACTATAAATACTATATAAAATACGGTACTGTGGACAACATTAATTCTGCAAGCAATACAATAACGACCTCAACCAGGGAAATAATGAATTCGGGCTTAAGTTTCCTGCGGATTGAAGACCTGACGCAGGATACCCTGTACTATTTCTGGATTCAGGCCGAAGCAACCAACGGCAGTTTATCAAGTAAATCAGAGTGGAGTGATTCACTGCCGCTAAAAACACTTCCGGATATACCTCCAAGTACGCCTAACGGGTTTGGGGTAAAAAATGAAAAGGGTGCAGTTACAAAAGACAGTATTACTTTTGAATGGCTCAAACAGGAAGGCAATCTCGAATACATTCTTGAAATTGCAGGTGGTGCAGACTATAAGGATGTAAAGGAGTATAATGTAGGAAATGTGTCTGAGTATAAAGTAAGCGGATTGAGGTCAAACTTCAGGTATTTTGCCAGGCTCTATGCATATAATCCGTCAAACAACCTGAAATCGATACCTACACACAGTGTTACCGTGAGGACGGAGAGAAGTAATGATGACTATGATTCCGACCAGAATGTGGAGGATATCGCTTCAGGTGATTATATTGTAAAAGATGCTGCTGTCATAAGAGGTACCTGGACTATAAGAATAACAGGAATAAATGCAGACCGCTTCATAGAGCATGTAAAAAATGATAAAGTGCTGGATTATAGGATAGATGCAGGGACAGCACCTGCGAAAGCCGCCAGAGTTAACTTCCTTATATCAAACAAGGTGTTTAATGCATTGAGTATACTGAAGGAAAATCTGATAATCAGGACATCGGGAAGCTATCTGGTAATAAGGCCTGAAATGCTTATAAATAGAATTGCAAAAGTGTCTTCGGAGGATTTCAACTATGAAATCTCCGTAACTACACCTGATACCGGCGTAAGTACTGAAGCTCAGAATCTGACCTTTAAGACAGATACGGTCAGAATAGATGTTATAGCATACGATGGAAGCAATTTTACACCGGTAAATGTATTTAACAAGCCTTTAAAGGTCATATTCCCATACAGCGGGAGAGACTGGTATAAGGAAGGAATTACTTCTGCATACATGTACGATGATACTGCTTCATCTTGGAAGAAGATAGACACCGTCAAAACCTTTGATACAGATAATGATGCAGGACGCGTGAGCTTTGACACGCTTAAAGCCGGAAGTGTAGTCATAGCAGATATAGGTAAGGACTTTTATAGTGATATAAGGGGAAGCAGATATGAAGACGCCATAGCAAATGTTGCTTCTGTGCATGAATTGAAAAGCATATCCGGGGACAGTTTTGAACCGGATAAAAATGCAACTCTTGCAGATATAGTCAAGCTGGCGCTGGATGTCATGGATTATGATTATGGCAGTGATTATATGTCGATTGGTGTTAAGGCCGGTCTGATAGCTGCTTCAGATATAAACGACGGATCAGGAAGCTGCACAAGAGAGAAGGCTGTCTTGATAGCAGTAAGGTTGTATGAGTTGAAAACCGGAGAAATAGCCGGGACAGGGGGTAGCAGCCAAAATACAAACACAGGTTTTAGGGATGTGAGCTCTGCTGCATTACCAAAAGTCAGGTTTGCCGTTGAAAACGGAATAGCAGAAAGCAGGGGTTCAAATAATTTTGGTTCCGGTTATACAGTGACAAAGGGTGAATTCATGGGTATGTTGGAAAAGGTACTGGTACTGGCAGGAGAGATAGACTGAACCTGCAGGGATAATTCATTTGGTACATTTGGGACAGGAGGGTATAATGAAGAAGATAGCAGTGTATATATTGATAATAGCAGTAGCTTGTATGTCTTTTGTCCTACCCATACAGGCCCATGGTCTTATTTACGAAACAAAACAATTGGATGATAATAAAATCAGAATAACTCTGAAATGGAGTAATTCTAAAGAGGCAAAGGGCATAGTCATTTCTTATTTCTATATCAAGAACGGAAAGACCCTTAATATAGGCTATGAATTGGATGAAAAGGCTTCAACTACAGCCTATATAGATTTTGATCTATCCGGGGCAATTACACCTATAAGAGTAGTTTTACATAAGGTAGGAGATCTTAAGTGGGCACCTTTTAAAGATATTAAGGGGGTAGAAGCCGAGGAATATATCCGGCATTTGCATGATGCAGGAAAAATTGATGCGGGAAAAGATCAAAAGTTCAGGCCTAAAGACAATATTACCAGGGGAGAGTTTGCTGCAATAATAGTTAAGGCTTTAAATCTAGGGGGAACTGCCTCAAATACTAAAGGATTAAAGGATATAGAGAAAAGCGCCGATAAGAAATATATACTTCTTGCTGTAAAGCATGGAATTATGTCGGGGGATAAGGATAAGAAATTCAAACCTGACAATCCAATGAGCCTGGCTGATGTATCAACAATAGTCGCAAAATATTTTAAGTTTAAGACAAACAGAAACGGAGTATATAAAAAGCTCAAACAGGGTAAAAGCTATTCAGGCTCAGTAAAAAAAATGTTTGATACAGGTATATTGAGTGTAAACGACAGTATTTATAAAACTTTTAATGAAGAGGGCAAAATAAACAGAGCAAATTGTGCAATGATGATAAGCAGGGCACTTTCTACCTACTAGCAGAAATCGCTTGCCCGTAGGTTCGATACAGATATAAATCAGGGGGTGATAATTAATAAAATTACATAAACCAATAAATTGCAACTATAAACCGGCTTGAAAAATATGAACAATTTTCCTGATATATAAAAACTATACTTTCCATATGATTTTTGTTTAAGCAAAGATTAGGCCGATAGCCAGTTGCAGTGTTGTAATTAAAATATTGTATGTATATCCCAGTAGTAAAGGGGCAATAATTTTATTGTAATTCAGTTGAGCATTTCTGCACAACCGGCAATAAAGGGGGATATACATGAAAAAGACATTTTTGATTTTTGTTTTTATAGTTTTATCCATTTTAGCCTCATCTATGTATTACATAAAATCCCACTCAGATACTGACTCTTCAGAAGCAACTTTATTAAGATCTTTCAAGAATTCAGGTGCAAAAGCCGTTACCAGTGAAATATATTTTTGGGCAAGGATTAGCAATAATCATAAAAACATTAGTGATTTGAAAATTTTGCTGGAAAATATTGCGTATGATATCGGCGTAGTGAGAAATGATGGTTATAAAACAGATATCTTAAAGAATGACATGCTTGAGAAGCTTGAGATAAAAGGGGTTTTGGGCAACAGCGAGGCTGTCAGCATAAACTTAAGGATTGATAAAAAAGAAGGGAAATCTGTTGAGAAAACTGTCTCGGGAACTATAACACAGGATATTTCAATTGACGGTTTAGAAGAGACATGCAGGAAAATCCGTAAAGCTTTTGAAAATAACGGGATTTCAATAAGAGTTAATACATGTATAATAGGAAACTATCAGGGGAAATTGGATGATGAAAAACTTAATAATATTGCAATCAATATTTTAAAGGAGGCGGAAGCGAGTAAAATCGAGGGTATCAGGGACGATCGTCTGATCAGTGTATCGGCCTATTCTCCCAGTATAGCCGATTCTATTAAAGTGAATGGCAAAAAAGTGAATCTGAGCTTAGCAATAAGGTATAACTCTTTTGAGGACAAAACGTACATATGGCTCGCAACTCCGGTGATTACAAAGGAATATTGACCTGCAGCAGGTAAAGGGATACTGGCAATAAGCAGTTATATCCATAGCTTATTTAGTTAGAACCAAGTTTGATTACGAAGGATAAATATAGAAAATATACTGAAAGGAAGAAGCCACGTGTCTAAATATATTATTTCACAGGGTATGCCGTTAAAAGGTAAAGTAAGAGTAAGTGGTGCGAAAAACTCAGTATTACCGATAATTGCAGCTTCACTGCTGACAGATGGGCAAAGTGTGATTGAGGAAATTCCGTATTTGAATGATGTGAAGGTAATGTGTGAGCTTCTGAGGTCTCTGGGGGCAAAGGTTGATTTTTCTGAGAACAGGGAAAAAATAAATGTTAATCCGGAAAATATATGCAGTACTACGGCTCCATACGAGCTTGTAAACAAATTAAGGGCATCTTTCCTTGTTATGGGCCCCCTGCTTGCGAAAAGGGGAGTTGCACGGGTATCTTTGCCTGGTGGCTGTGCTATAGGGACAAGGCCTGTTGACTTACATCTGAAAGGGTTTGCAGCTATGGGGGCAGAAATAACTCAGGGGCACGGCTATATTGAAGCAAAGATTCAAGGAAGGCTGTGCGGCAGTAAGATTTACCTTGACTTTCCAAGCGTGGGTGCTACCGAGAATATATTAATGGCAGCTGCACTTGCTGACGGACAGACAATAATCGAAAATGCGGCTATCGAACCTGAAATTGTTGATTTGGCTACCTATCTTACAGCTATGGGAGCAGATATAAAGGGTGCCGGAACGGACACCATAAAGATAAATGGTGTAAAAAATCTTACCGGAGCCAATCACGCGATTATTCCTGACAGGATTGAAGCAGGCACATTTATGGTGGCTTCCGCTATTACCGGTGGGGATGTTATTATCGAAAATGTAGTTCCCGACCACCTGAAGCCTGTAAGTGCAAAGTTAAGAGAAGCAGGTGTTGAAGTTTCCGAAGAGCTTACCAGTATAAGGGTTAGCGGGGGAGGGAACTTAAAAGCGGTTGATATAAAGACGCATCCTTATCCGGGATTTCCGACAGATATGCAGGCACAAATGACTTCACTGGTAAGCAAGGCAGAAGGCACAAGCATAGTGATTGAAACTATTTTTGAAAACCGTTTTATGCACCTTAGTGAATTGAAAAGAATGGGTGCAAATATTAAAATTGAGGGTAGAAGTGCTGTTATAGAAGGGACGCCTAATCTAATGGGTGCTCAGGTAAAGGCAACTGATTTAAGAGCAGGTGCTGCACTGATACTTGCAGGACTTACGGCGGAAGGAGTTACGGAAATAACGGATATAGAGCATGTGGAACGGGGATATGTAGGGATTGATAAAAAATTGAAGGCTCTAGGAGCTGATATTAAGCGAGTAGACGAATAAAAGGATGTACGAATTTTGGCGCGTCTTCATAGGGTTACAACCTGAACCGTGGGTTTTAGGGAAGGCAGACAGCGGACTTTGCTGTCTGCCTTTGTCTTTAGAATGAAGCTATAGCTATGTTATTAAGGGAATTTCTTTTCTCAATAAATACAAAGTGCCTTTTTCTATTCAGACTGTTCTTACGGAAATTAACAAGGATTATCTCAGAGAATAGGGTGCTCTTGTATTGGATTTAGACGCTAATTCCTGGAGCCTTAAGCGTTTACTTAGCTTTGGAAGAGCTAAAAATTATTCTATCTCAGGATATAGGATAAGAAGTTTTTCATTCGCAAGTTCCATTTGCTTATAATAATCTGCATATGAAACACTTAATTTCTTCATTGCTGGTATGAATTTATCGTAGTAACCACTAGTCTTGTTAAACTCTTTCAGCAAAGCTTGTATTTTATATATTGGGGAATTCTTGTATTCATCTGATTGTCTAAATGCTATGTAATGCTCTAAAATCTCCTTGTTTTCCGATAAAAATTTATCCGGCTTTTCAATAGATTGCTTTACGCTTTCTATCATCTCGTTAATATCCTTTACACCAATGTGTTTTGTACCTTCAATCAAAAAAGCCTGCAAATCTTCAGGAAAACTAAGTGTACGTACATTATCTAAAAACTCTATGATTTCCCTATATGCTGATTGCTGCTCAACCGTTATCATCGGTTCATTTAAAAAACGAGCAAAATGAAGGCATATGAATCTGCCATAATACCCTGGAAAAGCATCTAAGAGCTTTTCGGTAACTGTCGCACTTTGCTCTATTGCTTTCAAATCCATACTTATTTCAGCATAGTTTTTACTGCGACTAAGCTTATCTAAAACAACTTTCTTTGCCTGTTCTTTTTGGACTCTCAAATCTTTTTGAACTGATAATTTTTGAAGCGTACCACCAGTTTCATCGGCTAACACTGCTTTAACTTCTTCTGTGCTAAGTCCAAGTCTCCGAAAAACGGAAATCTTTTTTAATCGGTCAATATCGTCTGCACTAAAATCCCGGTACCCATTTTCTAAAACAGTAGGGAAAACTAATTTTTGTTCTGTATAATACTCAATTGCTTTTTTTGTTAAATTTGTTACTTTGCAGGTTTCATTAATTAACATTTCTATCACCTCAAAATAATCATAAACTAACACCCAGAGTGATAGTCAATTGTTTTTATGAAAAAAGTTAACAATCCTCTTGACCTGACCCCATTTTGTATACCAGTTTGAATGTTAGCCCGGCAGATACCCTGCCTTAGATTTCAACCTTTTAGACGATAGATTTCTTGTGTGATTTTTATTTTGCAAATTCAAAGGTGCATTGATTTTATTATATCAATTTATTGTACTCTCCTTCACAAGCGCAGAGACCGCCAGCAAGGTAATTTTCGGCAGCTGGCGGCCACCTATTTCTGTTCCCTATATCGCAGTTTCCAACGCGACACCGGATTTGAACTGTACCGTGAGACGGTCGATGAGACCTATTCCTTTACCTGTTCCTTTTCGCCGCTTTCAATATTCTTTGATGGAGATGAGGCATCAATGCCTTCAGTACCGATAAGGATCATACCGACGATTACAAGAAAACCACCCAACCAGTGCTGGTAACCGGCGCTTTCGCCCAATACTACAGTCGATAGTAGCATGGAAGTAAACGGCATCATGCCCGAAAAAGCCGCAGCTGTGAACGCGCCGCATCGCTTTATTCCAGAGTACCAACAGATAAATGCCAGAGCTGTTACAAATACACCGTACCAAAGAAGAGCCGTCCATTCCATAAGGCCGATTCCTGAAAGTTCCTTCAAAGGATGCTCAAACGGTGCAGGGATAAGGCATAGAATCAGAGCAATTGCCGATACAATTGCGGTTTGAGCAATAGGACTTGAAGGTTCTTTCAAGTCCGCCGCAGCCTTGATGGCAGAAATGCGTGACAGTGTGTTGAAGGCGGACTCACAAGCCGCTGCACAAAGTACGAGCATATTCCCGCCGATGTGTTTCAAGGATAAACCGTTTCCCGGCGTTAATACGCCTTGAATGATCAAGATGCCTCCTACAGTACAGAGTATTCCGGTTAGTTTTCTGCTGTTGACCGGCTCCCTTAATACAATCATAGCAAGAAGTGCTGTTATGGCAGGCGTTGCGCCTGTGAGTATGCCCGCTTCTCCAGCACTGGTATAATAAAGGCCGCTTAGTAAAAACATACGGAACAGAAAAATACCGCATAAGGCCTGAAGTAACAAAAAAAGAAAATTGCGAAATGACATTAACCGAATATAGCGGGCAAGTTGTTTACCGCATAATGGGACCAAAAACACGAGCGCGAAAAACAGGCTTACTGCCGTAACTGTAAACGTTCCGAGCTTTTCCGTAACGAATCTGGCCGATATGACGCTGGTTCCTGCCAGCGAAAAAGCGCAAATCAAATATAAGTTCCCATTCAAACGATCCATTCTAATATCTCTCCGAAAATGCATTGCATTCTTTTAACATGATGGTATAATTTTACCCATACAACTGGTGCTATTGAAGAGCCAGTATAGAATAGATTTTAAAGAGCCAGTTGGAGGCATTATGTTAGGAATTGAATTGAACCGGAAAAGTGAATTGCAGTTATGGCGCCAAATTTATCAGTATTTAAAGGAACTGATGATATCCGGACAGCTGAAAGCGGGAGAAGTTCTGCCGTCCACAAGGGAATTAGCAAAGGAACTGAATGTTTCCCGCAATACAGTTTGCGAGGCTTATGACTTGCTGATTGCAGAGGGCTTCCTTATAAGCCGTCAGGGAGCCTACACACGGGTCTCGGATGGTTTATGCATTGAACCTGTTGAACCGGCATTATCTCCTAAAATAAAAAGCGAGGCAGTTCGGTCAATTTCAGTAAGCTTTCGGACGGGCAGGCCCGACTTAAGGCAATTTCCTAGATTCCTTTGGCAGAAACTGCTGCATAAGGCTTCCGAGGAACTGACTCTTGAGGCTTTTGGTTATACCGGACCACAGGGATTGCCTGACCTTCGAGAGGAAATTGCGACTTGGTTGTTCAGAAGTCGGGGTCTTAAGGTTGCATCAGACGATATCTTTATTACTGCTGGCGCAACGCACGGGCTTCATCTTGTTGCAGATCTTCTGTGCGGGGACGGCCAAAAAATATTGATGGAGGATCCCTGTCATATCGGAATGCTTGGCACGTTTATAAATAAAGGCTGCTCCATTGTTCCTATACCGGTCGATGCCGAAGGGATGCAAACCGATTACCTGTCAAAGTGCGGAAGTACAGGCCCAATATATGTTACGCCTTCTCATCAGTTTCCCTTGGGAGGAATTCTTCCTGCATCACGCCGTGCTGTGCTGATCCGCTTTGCCAGAGAAAACGATCTTTATATTATCGAAGACGATTATGACAGCGAATTCCGATATATCGGCGAGCCCATTGCTCCGCTTTACACTTTGGATCCGCAACGTGTGATCTATGTTGGCACTTTCAGTAAAGCAGTTTTTCCAGCGCTGAGGATAGGCTATGTAATTTTGCCCTATCAGCTTCAAGCACGCTGGTGTGATCTGCGTACTCATACGGATGTACAAAATTCACCCTTTGAACAGGCTGCTTTGGCAGATTTCTTAAAGACACGTAAGTTTGACCGGCATGTCCAAAAGATGCGTAAAACTTATGGCTTGCGCCGACAGGTGTTGTTGGAGTCGCTGGAAGAAGCCTTTGGCAACGAGTGGATTGCTTATGGAGATTCCGCCGGGTTGCATGTCGCTATAGATTTTCCTAAAATGATATTTGACGAGGCGTTTATAAGTAATTGTCTGAAAAACGGAATATATATTACTCCTGTAGAAAGCCACTGCATAGAGAAAGGCAGGCATCAAAGCAAGCTGCTTATAGGGTATGGACATTTAGAACCTGATGTAATCAAAAAAGGTGTTTTACTATTATCTGATTTATTAAAAACTAAATATCTGAGTTGATATCGCGCTTGTATCTTATCATAGAAAGGAAAATTTTGCTGATCTCATGCCCTCACTGTGGTCATACACTTGAACTCAAAAAGAACCGTAAACATTTTAATGTCCACAAATGCGGATAAGCTGTCTTCAATGAACTTCAGGGACTTCTCACCTCAGGCTAATATCCGGAATAAATAATATCTACTGCATCATACTGCTTACGTAATTTTTATGTAATCATAAAGTGCTTATCCATGAATATATATTATATATGCACAGCTTAGCTGTACTTCAACAGATTATGAGCATAGGCGCACATACTGATGTGCACTCACAGGGATAAGTGATGAAGAAACTTTTATATTATTCTTTTTTAATGACAATAGTAGTTGTTATTTTACCCTTCTTGATAGTAAGAGGATGCAGTATAGAAAACAAGGAAACAGAAGAAAAAAATTTTCCTGAAATACAGCAGACAGGTCTTAAGATAAAAGTATACAACTCTGCGGATGATAAAGTATCTGAAATGCCGCTGGAGCAATATGTTAAGGGTGTAGTTGCTGCAGAAATGCCGGCGGAGTTTGGGATAGAAGCGCTAAAAGCACAGGCTGTGGCAGCCAGAACTTATGCTGTGGGAAGGGCGAAAGGTTTATACAAAACAGAGGATAAAGCACATGAGAATGCCGATATATGTACCAATTCCGCCCATTGTCAGGCATGGACTGATAAAAAAACGGCTGCAAAGAAATGGGGCATTCTTAACACTTACAGATACTGGTCGAAGATAGAGAGAGCAGTAAATGAAACTAACGGCTTGATTTTAGTTTATGAGGACAGGATCATAAATCCGGTGTTCCATGCCAATAGCGGGGGTAAAACCGAGAATTCAGAGGATGTGTGGGAGGGTAAGAAAGAACCTTATCTTCGCAGTGTAACAAGCAGTGGGGAGGTAGGGGCCAAGGACTATAGAAGTGAGCTGATTATAACTGTAGATGATTTCTATGATACGTTAAAGAAGCAGTATCCTGAATTAAAAGTAAGTAAAAAAAATCTGCCAGTCAATATAAAGATACTGGGACACACAGAAGGAGGCCGTGTCAGAAACCTGCAAATAGGAAACATAACTGTCAAAGGTACCAGTTTCAGGTCACTGTATGGTCTTAAATCAGCAAACTTTGAAATAGAAGAGAAAGGAAAAGATACTCTTAAAATTACAGTAACAGGGCATGGGCATGGAGTAGGCATGAGTCAATGGGGAGCCGATTATCTGGCAAAGTCCGGTGGAAATTTTGAAGAGATATTAAAATACTATTATACCGGAGTGGAATTGCAGAAGATCGGCAAATAAGCAAAAAAGTAGAAATAAGCGCTGTAAACCGTTCGTAAGGTTGATTTCCGGCATAGTATCCGGCTAATAATTTTTTGTTTCTGTATGTATATTGTTGCCAAGTGCGGAAACAATATTATATGGAGGTGGAAATTGTGAACGAAAGAAAATTATTTCCAGAGAAAAAAACATCTAAGAAAGGAATTTTAGAATTCCTGGATAAAAAAGGATTCTATATTGTTTTGATTTTATGCATTGCAATTGTTGGAGTAGCAGCAGTACTTCTGTCAACAAATACTATAACCTCGCAAGGTACGGATTCAGATACCCAGATTATCCCACATGCATACGATAGCGGCGAAAAAGCTGTTGAAGGGGATAAGACAACCTCTCCAAAAGTTGATCAATCTGCAATAACCAGCCCTGCTGCATCATCAGAGCCAAAGGCTGTCACAGGTGCGGATAATAAAAGCACAACTGCTGTTGCCGGCAGTACGATTGCACTAAATGAAAGTAAAAAGGAAGGAAAGCCGCAGCAGAATAAAGCTGCTCAGACGGGGAAAAAACTGGTCTCCGCTAAAAAAGACAGTTCATCTGAAAAATTTATAATGCCTGTATTTGGGGATGTTACATTTGAGTATGCTCAGGATAAGCTGGTATATTCAAAAACCTTGGAAGATTGGCGTACTCATGACGGTGTTGACCTGGCTGCTGATAGGGGCGCTCCTGTAAAAGCAGTTGCAGATGGTGTTATTAGTGAAATAAAAGGTGATCCGCGGTACGGTATAATGGTATATATAGATCATGGGAATGGAACAAAGACAGTGTATGCAAACCTTGCAAGTGATGAGATGGTAACGCCAAATCAAAAAGTAAAGCAGGGAGATGTGATAGGAGCAGTCGGAAGTACAGCCGCCTTTGAATCCTCAGAGCGCTCGCATTTGCACTTTGAAGTATGGAAGAATAATAAGCTGGTTGACCCGAAAACATATTTGCCTGAAAAATAGCGATATCTAAGGGACTTGGCATTTAGTAAATGCTAAGTCCCTTTTTATCATAACGAAACCCTCTAGGGCATATATATTAAATAGGTTATAGGCAATGAACTGATAAATTGACAGTTGGCAATATGCACAATTGGAAGTCAATAGTTTATATAGCATGGGATAAAGATTGATTGTCAGTTGTCAATTGCACATAGAGGGGGGCATATAGTTGAAGGGGTATATAGAAGAAAGAGTGTTAGAACTTGCTAACTATATTATTGAGAAGAAAACAACTGTAAGGGCAGCCGCAAAAAAGTATGGTATCAGCAAAAGCACAGTACACAAGGATGTAACTGAAAGATTACTCCAGATCCAGCCTGCATTAGCTGAAAATGTAAAAATGGTCCTTGAAGAAAACAAGGCAGAAAGGCATATAAGGGGAGGGCAAGCAACCAAAGCTAAATATCAGGGTGGAATCTGATTTTAAATATAAGGTCACCTGAAGCTGGAAGACAGGGTATGCAGCATTACTTTGTCTTCCTTATTTACATTATGGGGGCCTAAAATACCATATGAATCCGGCGTGCAAAATTTGTATATGGGTCTTTAGGCTTATATATAATCATAATAAGGCTAAAAAATATTGCATTATTGAAATAATATGATAATATTAATTATGATATACATAAATCGGTCAAAAGGGAGATGTATTCTGTTGGGCTTCGGACAAGATATCGGTATAGACCTTGGAACTGCCACAGTTCTTGTTTATATAAAGGGGAAGGGTATAGTATTAAGAGAACCTTCCGTTGTGGCTATTGATAAGAATACAAACAAGCTCCTTGCAGTAGGCGAGGAAGCCAGGAGAATGCTCGGTAGGACACCGGGTAACATTGTTGCTATCAGGCCTTTGAGAGAAGGCGTTATTTCTGATTATGATATAACTGAGAGAATGTTAAAATATTTTATTAATAAGGTTTGCGGAAACAGGGTATTCAAACTTTTTAAACCCAGAATCATGGTTTGCGTTCCCAGTGGTGTAACTGAAGTGGAAAAGAGGGCCGTAATTGATGCAGCCATGCAGGCAGGGGCAAGAAAAACCTACCTCATTGAAGAACCGATATCAGCTGCAATAGGTGCAGGAATAGATATCTCCAAAGCATGTGGTAGTATGGTTGTAGATATAGGCGGCGGTACGACGGATATAGCTGTTATCTCACTTGGAGGCACTGTTGTCAGCTCTTCGATAAAAGTTGCAGGGGATAAGTTTGATGAAGCTATAGTAAGATATATGCGTAAAAAGCATAATATTATGATCGGAGAACGTACGGCTGAAGAGCTGAAAATCAATATTGGTACAGTTTATCCGAGAGTTCAGGAAGTTTCTATGGACATAAGGGGAAGAAATCTTATATCGGGATTACCAAAGACTATTACAATAACATCAACTGAAATAATGGAAGCGCTTGAAGAACCTATCTCTAGTGTTGTAGAGGCAGTACATTCGGTATTGGAGAGGACTCCTCCCGAGCTCGCTGCCGATATAAGCGATAGGGGAATAGTGATGACGGGCGGCGGTAGTCTTATATATGGGCTGGACAAGCTCCTGCAGGAGAAAACAGGGATTAATGTTATCATTGCCGATGATGCAATATCATGCGTGGCTTTAGGTACAGGTAAGGCGCTTGACAATATTGAAGTTATCGAGCAAAATGCAACAATTGAAAACAGAAGCAATAAAAGATAAATATAGTCTATAATAAGTCAGTATATGGTTAGCCATATACTGATTTTTTTTATTAAGCCGGGAAGTATAATTTCCGATATATTTATTGCCATAAACTTTTAGGGAGTAAAAATTATGATAAGAGGCTTATACACTTCAGGATGGAGCATGCTTGCAAACAGTAAAAAGATGGATGTCATATCCAATAATCTTGCCAATGTCAGTACAAATGGCTACAAGCGTGATCTTGTAGTATTTGAAAGCTTTCCTGATGTACTTGCAAGAAGGTTGAATGATACAAGAAGTCCCCTGAATCCCTCCGGGAAAGTGGGAAGCATGGAACTTGGAAGTGATATAGGTGAGATATTCACTAACTATAAACAAGGGCAGCTCACAAAAAGCGGCAGTAATCTTGATATTGCTTTTCATGGAACCGATACGGCGTTTTTTTCAATAGGTATTCCTGGTGAAAATGGTGGAATGAAGGAATATTATACAAGGGACGGGGCATTTGTCTTAAATGCTGACAGACAACTTGTAACAAAAGACGGGTATCCGGTTTTAGGACAGAATGGCATTATCACCCTGGACAGTGAAAATTTTTCTGTAAGTTCCGACGGCTCCATTTTCCAGAATGGGGAGTTGGTCGACAAGCTAAAAATAAAAGATTTTAAAGATACGACAGCACTAAGGAAATACGGTTCAAACCTCCTGTCAGCAGAAGGCGACGTACAAGAACAGCCTTTTTCCGGAGTCGTGGCTCAGGGATTCATTGAACAGTCAAATGTAAACATCATAAGAGAGATGGTAGACATGATAGCTGTTACAAGATCTTATGAATCCAGCCAGAAATTGCTTCAGGCACAGGATAGCACACTGGAGAAGGCGGTAAATGAAGTAGGAGCAGTAAGATAACAAGAGGGGGAAGAAGATTATGATGAGAGCATTATATACTGCGGGATCAGGAATGATAGCACAACAGTTCAATGTTGATGTAATATCAAACAACCTCGCTAATGTTAATACTACAGGTTACAAAAAGGAGAGAGCTGAATTCAAGGATATGCTTTATGAGACAATAGACAGGGCGCATATGCTTGATGGGAAGGGTAAGCCTGTTAACCTTCAGGTTGGACACGGTACGACAGTAGTAGCTACAGTCAAAAATTATGGGACAGGAAATTTTGAAAAGACAGAAAACCCTTTGGATTTTGCAATTGATGGAGAAGGTTTCTTTACTGTGGCAGGACCTAAGGGTGATGTAGTATATACAAGGGATGGAAGCTTTAAAATCAGTGTGTCGGAAGAAGGAAAAAAGCTGACTACAGCGGACGGGTATCCGGTTCTTGATGATGCAGGCGGAGAGATAATCCTCACTGTAGCGGATATATCCAGACTGTCTGTAAACTCAGACGGACAGCTCTTCTATGTAGACAATACAGGTACTACTATAGATTTGGGACAAAAGCTCGGTGTAGTAAAATTCCCAAACAGATACGGACTTGAAAGTATGGGCAGCAACTTCTATAATAGAACTGATGCTTCCGGTAATCCCATTGCCGATGCAGAAGAGGGAGTCAAGAGCACTATATCTCAGGGTTTCCTTGAAGCGTCAAATGTACAGGTGGTTGAGGAAATGGTCAAGCTGATCGTTGCGCAGAGAGCGTATGAAGTTAACTCAAAGGCTATTCAATCAGCAGATGAAATGCTTGGACAGGCAAATAACCTGAAGAGATAAAGCTTAAATTGATTTAGAACCGGATTAAGATAAAATCTAAGGGATAAACAGGAATTTCGTCTTATAGCACTGGAGGGGCATTGTGGAAATTGGTGGTATTAATAATAAATATGTAGATAATTCTATCGAATCAGCAAAGAATAAAGTATCTGATGATGAGTTTGAAAAGAAACTCAAAAGTGCCATGGATAAAAGTGATGAAAAAGAACTAAGGAAGGTCTGCCAGGACTTTGAGGGTCTTATGATTAATATGATGTACAAGCAAATGAAAGCTACTGTCCCAAAAACAGACCTCTTACCCTCAGATACGGGAAAGGAAATATTTGAAGGGATGCTGGATGACAAGCTTGTGGAAGAATCAACAAAAAGCCGCAATGTCGGGCTTGCAGATATACTTTACAAACAGCTCTCCAGACAGATGAAATCAACATACAAGTCTGTACAGGAGGGAGACAAGAATTCTGTTGAAGAAAAATAAGTTGAGGATATTTACAGCATTAATACTAATAATTTTTGTGTCCTTCATAGCCTTTTATGCAGGACATTTTTTATTTGAAGAAAAAGAAGCCGGTAAACCTTTTGTATTGCAGAACAGCAAGAAGAGCCAATCGCCTGTGCTTCACAAGCATATTTCCACCACTATCAGGGGATTAAAGCAGGATATAAACATCCTGGAGGTGGATTTAAGTGATGACAGAGTTTCGATTTCGCCAGTACTTTCTTTTGACAGTATATTCGGGTATGAAAAGCTCAGTTCTATGGCTTCACGCAAAGGTGCATACGCTGCTGTTAACGCGGGATTCTTCTATGAATACGGCAGACCGGGAGGGTTGGTATGTATTGGTGGCCGGCTGCTCTCAGGCTCTACAGGTATATTCCCGGTACTTATGGTCAAGCAGGGGAGGGCTCATCTCAGTCAGGTAAAGACAGAACTATGGGTTACCTCTGGGA
The DNA here is from genome assembly GCA_026414765.1 of Clostridia bacterium. NCBI lineage: Bacteria > Bacillati > Bacillota > Clostridia > Clostridia bacterium. Next base: position 90,511 of record JAOAIJ010000019.1, read on the forward strand.
AAAAAAAGATGATGCTGCACAGTATAAATATGCCGGGAAATGCTGGAGATTCTGTACTTTATACACCTGAGTACGGAAAAGAAAACAGAGTGGAAGGAAAAAATATTTCTGTTACCATTAAAGACAATATTATAAGAGATATTTCGCTCTTCATGGGAAGTACGGATATACCAAAAGATGGAATGCTGATTACCCTGTTTGGGTATACTACGAAAGATTTCGAAAGTTTTCCTTTTGCTGAAGGTGACAGGGTGGAGTTCAGCTATAAACCGGATGTTGGCAGTGAGGCTTATGAATGTGGCAGCTGGGTAGTCAGAGACGGCAAAACCGTTATTGCAGATCGGGATCCATGGGTAGGTACGCTGACAAACCGCGAGCCTCGCACGGCAGTAGGGATAAAAGGCGATGGGAAAGTTGTACTTGTGACAGTTGATGGAAGACAACCGGGTCACAGCGCCGGAATGACAGGCAGGGAGCTTGGGGAATTTCTGGTAGGCTATGGTGTCAGGAGCGCTGCTATGTTGGATGGAGGTGCATCAACTGAAATGATAGTAGAAAACAAGCTGTTGAACAGACCTTCGGACAGAGGTGAGGAAAGGCTCTTGGGCGGCGGAATCATAATTAAGCTGATAAAATAATTATTATCAGGTTATATTACTTATTCATAAGTTTATAGTGGACAATTATTGGGAAAATGGTTAAAATATATTATAAAGTTATTCTTGAATATAAAGACGTAGTTCCTATCAATAGGAGGTTTTACGTCAGGCAGGAAAAAGGAGAGTACAAGTATGTTGGATAATATGGAAATAAGGAAACTAATACCTCACAGATACCCTTTTTTACTGGTAGATAAAGTATTGGAACTGGAACCAGGTCAGAAAATAGTAGCAATAAAAAATGTAACAGCAAATGAACCTTTCTTTCAAGGACACTTCCCTGAGTTTGCTGTAATGCCTGGGGTTCTTATAGTTGAAGCTTTGGCACAGACTGCAGGCATATGTACGGCAAGTGCGGAACAGGATAAGGACAATAAAAAGCTGGGGTTGTTTGCCAGCATTGAGGGGATAAAGTTTAAAAAGCCTGTACTTCCGGGGGATACCTTAAAGCTGGAAGCGGAAATCCTGATGAACAAGCTTGGTGTGGTAAAAGCCAAGGTGCGTGCAACTGTTGATGACAAGGTAGCAGCAGAAGGTGAGATAAAGTTTGCAATGGCAAATGTTAAAAAATAAGAATAACCCCGGAAGGGGCTATTCTTATTTTTTAATCCTCAAGGCCTTAATTAATCATTTCCCGTACTAAGGCTTTTGTAATCTGAAGATCTATCAAATTTTCCATCCATAACCATTGCCCTGCCGGATTGACTTCTAAAAAAAACAGATTATTATCTTGGGATACGATAAAGTCATAAGCCCCATAAATTAAGCCAAAAGATTTATGCAGCTTTAATAATCGATTTCTAAACGATTCCGGTATATCCGTTATAGAGTATTTTACATTATAAATATCATTTCTCCAATCTGTTTCAGCTTCAGGAATGCCTGCAGTATCAATTCTTACAGGAAATATCTCTTCTCCGACAACTGTAATTCTTAATTCATACTTTTTAGTTATTTTTTTCTGGAATATCCCGGGAGTAACCTTTACAGACATATTTATCCTATCAACTAAAGCTGATGATACTGTCGTTGTCATAGTTACCTTATCGGGTAACTCGTAATAATATGTCAGCGGCTTATATATGACCTCAGAGTGTGGTTTATGAGCTTCTATAAACCCTTTTATTTTATCTGTATCATTAGATACTATGGTATTTGGGATTGAGAAACCCATTTTCACAGCCTTATCCAGCTGATGGATTTTATAAGAAGCTTTATAGTGTGAATCCAGGTTATTTATCCATTTTGCCGGAATGTTTTCGTAGAGAGGTCTAAGAGAATGAATCCATTCGCGGTTCTTCAAGGCTTGATAATTTAGGTGTTCAACAGTTTCTTTTGGCTGGATAATCGGAGGTTTTAGTCTCCACCAGACTGAACGGATGTTATTGTAATCAATGATCTTTTCGCCAATACAAAAGCTGAAATCAAACTTATTAGAATTTATATGATATGATAAAGAATGATTTTCATAGCAATTCTGGTGGTCAAATACATAGTATTCAGAACCTGACTTATCCAATAAATCCTTTGTCTTTTGAATGTGAGGGTCAATATTCTGTCCCATGATTAAAATCATTTTGTTCGCCCTCCTGTGTTTTTAGAATAGTCCCAAGGCTGGTTTTATACATAGACTAAAAAGGAATATCTACATCTGCATCAATATGACCTGGGCCACCTGTGGCTGTAGCTGTTGCATCAAGTTGGATTGAAGCTCCATTCTCAATGTTACTCTTAACTCTCAGACTCGACAACTCTGCTGCTATAGGTTTGATTACTACCTCTGTGTTAGGATCGACTTCCAAAAATACTTTGATTTTTTCGCTCATAATTACAACCTCCAAAAATATTTATTAGTGCTAAACCAACCTTGGGCAAAGTAAACAGATACTTAACATTACTATGGTTAATTTATTATGGTACATAACTGCAAAATAAATTTATTAATATAGTATTAGTAACAGGGAACTTAATATTCGGTTAACTGGTATATTTAGTAAAATTTTCTCTCGCGTATTTCCAGTCGCTTTCCAGGACGGAAATGATGCCGATGTTATGTCTAGAGCCATCTGACTGATATATTAATATTTACCAGAATGGATACTGCTCTGCACTACGATTCTCTCATAGACCATGTAATTGAATACTTCCTTTTTTCTGGAGATTATGTAAAGATGCAAAAACTATTAATAATGGCATATATTTATTCGAAACAATTACCTGTATTATTAAACATATTAACTGTAAGATGCCATAGATTCAAATTATTTACATTATAAATAATGATATAAAAGTTGTCAATGCCGGACAAAATGCTTCAAACTTTTTATTTGATACTGTAATGAGTCTTGGATTGGTAAAAAAGCAAGATAACTATATTTCTGCGAAAGATTGAAATAAAAAAGCCGCTTATAAAAGCGGCTGTTAATTTTTATGGAATTTGATTCCTTTTACGTAAAAACAATTCTCCAACCTTGTATATATCACCTGCACCCATAGTGATTACCAAATCACCCGGTGAAACATTTTTATCAAGATAATCGGCTATAGCATCAAACCCACTGATATAGACTGCATTTTGTCCTGCGGATGCAATTTTATCTGCCACCATGCTTGAATGTATTTCTCCTGTATCTATCTCCCGCGCGGCATATATATCGGATACTATAACCCTGTCTGCATTGGAAAAGGCCTTAGAAAAGTCACCCAAGAGTGATTTTGTCCTGGTATAGGTATGAGGTTGGAATACACACCAAACCTTATCGTAATTTCCGTTCTTCGCAGCTTTAAGCGTCGCTACGACTTCTGAAGGATGGTGGGCATAATCATCTACCACCCTGATGTTATCCGCAATCCCCTTAAGTTCAAAACGCCTGAGGGTACCTGTAAATTTTAGCAACCCTTCCTTTATTGATTTCAGATCACATCCCAGGGCATAACACGAGGCTATGGCAGCAAGTGAATTACTTACATTATGTATTCCCGGAACACTAAGCCTTATTATGTCCAATTCACTTCCATCCTTTACAAGTTTAAAGGATGCACAGCCTTTTTCATCATATTCAATTCCGGTTGCCGTCCATTCTGCATCCGGGGATTTTACACCATAGGTTATTTTTTTACAGGAGAGCCTGTTAATGAGTTCCGAAGTATTGGCGTCGTCAATGCAGGCCACTACATAGCCATTATCCGGGACAAGTTTTGCAAACATATAAAAAGTATCCTTGATGTGATCTATATCTTTGAAGTAATCTACGTGATCCAGCTCAATATTGAGAATAACTGCAAGGTAGGGATTAAACTTAAGGAAGCTTCCGTAGTATTCACATGCTTCAGTTATAAAATATTGATTGCCCCCTATCTTGGTGTTCCCTCCTATAGTCGGAAGCTCTCCTCCGATATGGATAGTAGGGTCGAGGCCGGACTCAAGCATTATCATTGTAACCATTGATGTAGTTGTAGTTTTTCCATGGGTACCTGATATAGCTATGCTGAAAGGGTACTTTTTCATAAGCTGTCCTAAAAGAGCTGCTCTGTCGATTACAGGTATACCCATTTCTCTTGCTTTTATCAGCTCCGGATTGTTGTCTTTTACAGCTACCGTATAAACAACAAGGTCAGGATTCTCTATGCTTTCCGCACTATGGTACGGACGTATTTGTGCACCCATTTTCCCTAGTTTTTGGGTAGAAGCCGATTCCTTCATATCTGAGCCTGATATCTTGTAACCCAGGCTTATTAATATTTCAGCAAGCCCACTCATGCTGCTTCCACCTATACCTACAAAATGAATATGCTTTACTTGTGGCGACTCAAACAGGTTAATATTCTCCAAAAAATAACACTCCTTAAATATGCACAGTTTTGTTGTGCGGCGATAATAACGGGTGACAGATAATGTGATAAGGCACATTTGGTCTGCAACCCGTAACTGTGCGACTTAGTAGCACCATATATATACTACACTATTTTTATGCAAAGTAAAAGTTTAAAAAATCTAAAATTATTATATGAGAATTCATATCCAAATATTATAGACAATAAACTCTGAAGTTATATAAATTTTCGCAAAGAGTTTGAAGTATATTAGCAGATAATGAATTTCCAGGGGTAATTTTGATTAGTGAATATGACTTTATAACTGTGTTCATCATAATTAATATAATTTGATAATAAATCCGAATAATTATTTAAAAACATATTAAATCATTCGATATATATAGTATAATATACTTGTTTAGTTATCTAATAATTTATTTGGATTGAGGGATTAAAATGGACAAACTCCAAAGGAATGAGCGTATTGCTGCATTGGTTAAAATACTTACCGATTCACCGGGTAAAATTTTTACTTTAGGGCACTTTACTGAAATGTTCGGGTCAGCAAAGTCGACCATAAGCGAAGATATAGATATTGTCAGTAATATACTTGCAAGGTTAGATCTTGGAACGATAGAAACAATACCAGGTGCATCCGGAGGGGTTAGGCTTGTTCCCTCACTTAACAGATCAAAAATCCAAGGTATATTGAAAAACCTGTGCGAAGAGCTTGCAAAGAAAGAGCGGATACTTCCTGGAGGATATATCTACATGCTGGATGTAATATATAATCCGGAAACCATAAGTGAGATAGGCGCAATATTTGCAGGACAGTTCTTCTCTAAAGGAATTGATTATGTTGTAACTGTAGAAACGAAGGGTATACCGCTTGCGTTTATTACGGCAAAATACCTTAACGTACCCCTTGTCATTGTGAGGCATTATAATGAAGCTACTGACGGAGCATCCGTAAACATAAACTATGTATCCGGCTCATCAAAAAAAATCCAGACTATGGTTTTGTCATTGAAGGCGATAAAGAAAAATTCAAAGCTCCTTTTCATAGATGATTTCATGAAGGGCGGAGGAACGGCAAAAGGGATAGTTGAACTTGCTAAGGAGTTTGAATGCGAAGTTGCAGGTATAGGGGTATTGATAGAAACTGCGGAACCTCAGAAAAAACTCGTTGAAAACTATTTTTCGCTTCTGACACTAAATGAAGTCAATGAGGAAAATAGCATAATTGATATTTCGCCTAATAATACAATATGTTGATAGTGAGTATAAAAAAATTGAAAAGAGAATATCCTATAGACAAGATACTTAAATTTATCTGACTTATTTTAAATACGAATTACGGTGTGTTTAGCATATTGGGTATTGTTTCTATTACACACTACTCGACTAAATTACATAAGAAATTATTGTAATTTAAGAAGGAAAAAATGAATTTTTATCGAATAGTATATTATACACAATTATAACGGAAGGTGGTAACATCTATGGAGATTACTGACGTTCGTATCAGAAAGATTGATGTTGAGGGAAAAATGAAAGCGGTTGTTTCTGTAACATTTGATAATGAATTTGTAATTCATGATATAAAAGTTATAGAAAGCCAGAACGGTCTATTTATCGCAATGCCAAGCAGAAAAACTCCAGACGGTGAATTCAAAGACATAGCACATCCGATAAATGCTGCTGCTAGAGAAAAAATTCAAAAGGCAATTTTGGAAAAATATGAGTCTACTACAGCTGAATAATAGAGGTAAAAGACGCTTAAAAAATAAGCGTCTTTTTTCTTTTATAGAGTTAATTGTGTATCATGTATACAAAAAACATTATTAATTTAATTTAAACATTGAAAATTTTGATAAAAAGTGAGAAAATAGTACAGGAAAAACAATTAGGAGGAATATATAATGGAACACCTTTTGGCGGTAATTCTTGCTGCAGGTGAAGGCAAAAGGATGAAGTCCAAAAATTCAAAAGTTATGCATAAGATAGCTGGGAAGGCGCTCGTTGAATGGGTTGCTGAAGCAGCGGGTGATGCAGGAGTTAATCAATGTGTTCTTGTGGTAGGACATAGAGCAGACCAGGTGAAAGAATACATGGGAAATAAATATGAGTATGCCTTGCAGGAAAAACAGCTGGGAACCGGTCATGCAGTAATGCAGGCAGAGAAATACCTGGAAGGTAAGGATGGGCATGTTATCATACTTTACGGGGATACTCCTTTAGTGACGGCAGAGACTATTTCGAATGCTCTGAAAGTCCACAAAACAAATAATAATTCTGCTACTGTTATTACCGTAGACCTAGATAATCCTACAGGTTACGGAAGGATCGTAAGGGACAAAAGCGGGAATGTAATAAAAATAGTTGAACATAAAGATACTACAAATGAGGAAAAACTAATCACTGAAATCAATTCAGGTATGTATTGCTTTACAATAAAAGATCTCATGGCAGCTTTAAAGGAACTAAATAATAATAACAGTCAAGGAGAATACTACCTGACAGATACACTGGAGATTCTGGTAGGAAAAGGTTTGAAAGTCGGTACCGTAAAAGCGGAAAATCAAGATGAAATACTGGGGATAAACGACAGAATTCAACTTGCTGAAGCTGACAAAATAATAAGAAAAAGGATTATTACAAAGCATATGAAAGCCGGTGTTACATTTATAGATCCCGAATCAACCTATATTGACGATAAGGTTAAGATAGGCATGGATACTATAGTATATCCGGGTGCAATGCTTGAGGGTTTGACTGTCATTGGTGAAGACTGTATTATTGGTCCAAACAGCAGAGTAATTTCATCAAATATTTCTGATGGAGTGGAAATCAATAATTCTGTCGTAATGGAAAGTACAGTTGATAATAATACTCATATAGGACCCTTTGCATACCTGAGGCCTGGGAATGTTATCGGGAAACATGTAAAAATCGGTGATTTTGTTGAGGTTAAGAAATCAAAAATCGGAGACAAAACAAAAGTATCACATCTTACCTATATAGGCGATGCTGAAATAGGAAAAAATGTAAACTTAGGCTGTGGTGTAGTAGTAGTAAATTACGACGGAAAGAAGAAACATAAGACTGTAGTTGGAGATAATAGTTTTGTAGGTTGTAATGTCAACCTGGTATCTCCCGTAGTTGTAAAGGATAATGCATATATAGCAGCCGGTTCTACCATAACGGAAGAAGTTCCGGAGAACTCTCTCGCTATTGCCAGAAGCCGTCAGGTTAACAAGGAAGATTGGGTAAATAAAAAAGGAATGTACAGAGGGGATAAAAAATAAGCGGTTTTCTAAGTACTTAATAAGTTTATGGTTTAACGTTTAAAGTTTAGAGCCGTGCAGAAGAACGCTATGAACATAAATGATTCAGCGAACTATAAACCCTAAACTATAGAATATAAATAAATACTATTAGAGAAGGGGAAAGGCAATGAATTTACACGGAAAGGATATTAAGATTTTTGCAGGAAATTCCAACAGGGTGCTTGCTGAAGAGATTGCAGAAAAAATAGGGCTGCCTGTAGGCGTAGCGACAGTTGGAAAGTTTAGTGACGGTGAAGTACAGGTTAATATCGGCGAAGTGGTTAGAGGATCGGATGTATTCATAATTCAGTCAACTTGCTGCCCGGTTAACGATAATCTTGTTGAACTGCTTGTAATGATTGATGCGCTTAAGAGAGCGTCAGCCGGAAGGATTACGGCAGTTATGCCCTACTTCGGTTATGCAAGGCAGGACAGAAAAGCAAAAGCGAGAGATCCGATATCAGCAAAGCTGGTAGCCAATCTCATTACAGTTGCAGGTGCAGACAGGGTATTGACCATGGATTTACACGCATCGCAGCTTCAAGGGTTTTTTGATATACCTGTTGACCATTTACTGGGAGTGCCTATTCTTGGTGAATACTTTAAAAACAAATTCGAGACAATGGATGACGTTGTTGTGGTATCACCTGATGTAGGTAGCGTTACCAGATCAAGAAAAGTAGCTGAGAAACTCGATACGCCACTGGCTATAATAGACAAGAGAAGACCTAAAGCTAATGTATGCGAAATAATGAATGTCATAGGTGATGTTAAGGGCAAGAGAGTTATTCTGGTAGATGACTTGATTGACACAGGGGGCACTATTGTAAACGCTGCAAATGCCCTTGTAGATATGGGTGCAAAGGAAGTATATGCCTGCTGTACGCATGGCGTTCTTTCAGGGCCTGCTATCGAAAGGATAGAAAAATCTGCGATAAAGGAACTGGTAACGCTGAATACCATTCCGCTGACTGACGAGAGGAAGATAAGTAAGATTAAATCTCTTTCGGTAGCGAGTGTATTTGCTGAAGCAATAGAGAGAATTTATGGTGATATATCCATAAGTACGTTATTTACACAGCAGTAAATAAGAGTAATAGTAAGTATTGTATTGTAGCTAAAAAGGCCTTTTTATAAGGGTGCATATTAGAAAAAATGCGTCCCTTTAATAAAAGAGGCCTTAATTTTTTTCTGAGGTTTTGATATAATAGCTGTTGATGAATCTGAGTCAGCATTACAAAATGGCAAAGCATCGGATAGACATAAATTAATCAGAACAGCAAATCATATTATGTTAATTTTCTTCTGCCGTTTGTTAATAATATATTGGGGTGGTTTTTTGGAAAATATATTCATAGTAGTAGGGCTTGGGAACCCTGGGAATAAATATGATAATACAAGGCATAATGTAGGCTTTGATACTATAGATTATCTTTCTGCAAAGCATGGTATCAGGATAACCAAACTCAAACACAAGGCACTTAGCGGAGATGGGACCATAAGCGGGCAGAGGGTGATTCTCGTAAAACCGCAGACTTATATGAATCTCAGTGGAGAAAGTGTGCGGGAAATAATTGAATGGTATAAGATACCCTTAAGTAATATTATATTAATATATGACGATATTGATCTGGCAGTAGGTAAAATCAGAGTAAGACCAAAAGGTAGTTCGGGGACTCACAATGGAATGAGATCTATACTATATCATGTACAGTCAGAGGAGTTTCCCCGCATAAGGATAGGCATAGGCAGGCCACCGGAAGGATGGGCTCTGGCAGATTTTGTGCTGTCAAAATTTAATGAGCAGGACAGAAAGTTGATAAATGCAAGTATAACAAATGCTGCCGATGCTGTTGAAGCTATAATTAAATCAGGAGTAGAAGCAGCTATGAATAAGTTTAATAAATAGGCGGTATTATGAACTATATGATCAATCCACTCCTGGAAATCGAGGAGTACAAGGAAGTACTAGATTCCATAAAAAAATATACAAGGCCTTTGAATATAAACGGACCTTCTGATTCTCAGAAAATACATCTTGCATACTCCATATGCAGACACTCAGGATGTAAAGGCGTTTATATAGCTTTTAACGAAATGCAGGCAAGGAAAATGTATGAGGACCTGATGTTTTTCCTTGGTGATGAAGTAGTGTTTTTTCCGGCTAAGGAAATCATGCTCCATGATATCGAGGCCAAGAGCTATGATTCGGTTTTTCAGAGAATTAAGGCTCTTGAAAGGATAGCAGAAGGAAGGTATGAGTTTATTGTTACTTCTGCGGAAGCGATAGCGCAGAAACTAACCCCTAAGAGAATATTCTTAGAGGGAATAATTAGTTTTAAGCTCGGAGGAAAAGTATACCTGGAGGAATTAACTAAAAAGCTTATAGCTATCGGTTATGAGAGAGTAGCAACGGTAGAGGGCAAGGGTCAGTTTTCTATCCGGGGCGGAATTATCGATATCTTTTCTGTAAATAATGAGCATGCTGTACGTATAGAGTTATTCGATGATGAGATAGACTCTATAAGGAGGTTCGATGTAGCAACACAGCGGTCTATAGACAAGCTGGATACAGTGAAGGTTGTCCCTGCAAGAGAGGTCATATATTACGAAGAAGACAGGGACTTTATAATAGAGAATATAGAGAGGGACCTGGCAGCACATATAAGGAAAATCAGAAATAAGGATAATAATGAATATATAAAACAGCTCGGACAAAAAATATCCGGGGATATGGATACTTTCAGAAGTGATTATTATTTCCCGGGATTGGACAGATATATACCCTATATAATCAATAACCCCTCAAGTGTAATTGATTATGCTACAGATACTGATGTAAATGTTATTGCTTTTGTAGATGAGCCGGTTAGATTTGAACAAAGGGTGGAGAATGTACTTTTGGAACATTATGAGGCATGTAAGAGCCTCATGGAGAAAGGACAGATTCTGCCAAACAGTTATGAGATTTATTTCAATAAGGATGAGTTGATAAGCAATCTGGAAAAAGGCAGGTGTGTATCACTAAATACAATTCCTGTGGAAAACAGTAAGCTCAGAAATAGTAAAAGCTTCAGCATAGTATCGAAATCTATAGGTTCATACCAGGGTCACTTTGACCTGCTGATTGATGATGTAAAGGCATGGAAAAGGAGAAACAACAGGATAGTAGTATTATCAGGACCCAGGGGAAGAGGAGAAAGACTGGTCGAAACCCTGAGAACAAAAGATATAGAAGCTGTGTATATAGATAACTTTGACGGTGAGATTCAGAATGGTCAGATTCTCGTTACCCATGGCAGCCTTAACCGGGGATTTGAATATCCTTCGATAGGGCTATTAATAGTAAGTGATAAGGAAGTTTTCGGACAGGATAGAAGGATAAAAAGGCCTGGCAGTAAAAAGCAGGGTGACAAAATAAAGGCTTTTACAGACCTAAATGTAGGGGACTATGTGGTTCATCAGGCACATGGTATAGGACAGTATGTAGGTATAGAAAAGCTTGTAGTTGATAATATTAAGAGGGACTACCTTAAGATACGCTATCAGGAGGGCGGCTTCCTCTATATTCCCACTAATCAGCTTGAACTTATACAGAAATATATAGGTTCAGAGGGCAAATCTCCTAAGCTCAGTAAGCTTGGAGGGACAGAATGGGCTAAGGCCAAGAGCCGGGTAAAGGAATCTTTAAGGGAGCTGGCAGAAGAGCTGGTAAAGCTATATGCACAGAGGCAGGCTCTTAAGGGTTTTGCTTTTTCGGGTGATACTGTGTGGCAAAATCAGATGGAAGAACTCTTTCCTTATGAGGAAACTGAGGATCAGTTGAAATGTATAGAAGAGATAAAGAAGGATATGCAATCAGAAAGGCCTATGGACCGCCTTTTGTGCGGTGATGTGGGCTATGGCAAAACGGAAGTTGCTATTAGGGCTGTGTTTAAAGCAGTTATGGATGGCAAGCAGGTAGCGTATCTTGTTCCTACTACAGTTTTGGCGCAGCAGCAGTTTAACAGTTTCAAGGAGAGGATGAAGGATTTTCCTGTAACTATTGAGGTGATGAGCCGTTTTCGTACAGCTGCTGAACAGAAAAGTATATTAAAGGATGTAAAGAATGGGAATATTGATATATTGATCGGAACACACAGGCTGCTGCAAAAGGATGTGCAGTTTAGAGACCTTGGACTTCTGGTAGTGGATGAAGAACAGCGCTTCGGTGTTACTCACAAGGAGAAGCTGAAGAATATAAAGCCCAATGTGGATGTTCTTACTCTCACAGCAACGCCTATTCCAAGGACACTACATATGTCTTTGGTAGGAATCAGGGATATCAGTGTTATTGAGGACCCTCCCGAGGAGCGTTACCCTGTACAGACTTATGTAATGGAACATAATCCGGAAGTGATAAGAGATTCTATAATACGTGAAATGAGCAGGAATGGCCAGGTTTTCTACCTCTATAACCGTGTCAGGACAATAGAGCTTAAGGCACTTGAACTGCAAAATCTTGTCCCGGATGCAAGGATTGCTGTTGCCCATGGTCAGATGGCTGAGGGGCAGCTGGAAGATATAATGTTTAAGTTTATCAGCGGAGAATATGATATCCTTGTATGTACTACAATAATTGAATCCGGACTTGATATGCCAAATGTAAACACAATTATAGTAGAAGATGCAGATAAAATGGGATTGTCACAGCTTTACCAGATAAGAGGAAGGGTGGGGCGGTCAAACAGGCTTGCATATGCTTATATCACCTATAAGAAAGATAAGATTCTGGCTGAAATAGCAGAGAAAAGGCTTCAGGCAATAAAGGAATTCACGGAGTTTGGATCAGGCTTTAAGATAGCCATGAGGGATCTTGAGATAAGGGGTGCAGGAAATCTGCTGGGCCCAGAGCAGCATGGGCATATGGAGTCTGTAGGGTATGATATGTACTGTAAGCTCCTTGATGAATCTGTACGGGAATTAAAAGGTGAATCCCTTACCCAGGATGATGGTGAAATCTCCATAGATGTAAATATCAGCGCTTATATAGATGATGAGTATATTGGAACAGAGACTCAGAAGATAGAAATGTATAAGAGGATTGCAGCGATCCAGGATGAACAGGATGTAATAGATGTGGAAGACGAACTTACAGACAGGTATGGAGATCTGCCCGGGCCTGTCAGGAATCTGCTCCAGGTCGCGTATTTGAAGACTCTGGCAAAGGAGTGCGGGTTTACTTCTGTGCAGGAGAAAAACGACTCGATTATATTCCAGTACAAAAGCAGTAATAATGTTAATCTGGATGTTCTGGGAAAGCTTATGGACAAGTATAAGAGAAAGCTTATGTTTACAGCAAGCAATACTCCTTATATTGCATACAAAATTACCGGGATCGGTAGAGAAAATTTGATAGAAAATATTAAGATTTTGTTACAAGACATTATTAAATTGAAGTATGTAAAATAATCAATTATAATATAGGTAGTTATGACCACATAATCTGTAAGTCAGGTGTTGGTACAAAAGAAAAATGCTTACAGATAGAAATAGATACAAAATAATTGGTGAGGAGAGATATCATTGGGCAGAAAATGGGTATACATTGTTATTGCTGCAGTATTGGTTGTAATCCTTGCAGTGGGCGGTATTGTATTCTATACATCCACTAACAACTATGCAGCTAAAGTAAATGGGCAGAAAATTACTAAAGCGGAGTATCAGTTTTTTGTAAATCTGGCAAAGGCCCAGTTTACAAAGATGGGTTATTCCGATATGAATCAGAAGGCTCAGAATAAAACTGTAGGAGAGCTTGTAAAAGAGGGTGCTCTTGATAGTGCAGTAGAGTACAAAATTCAGTTGATCAAGGCAAAAGAGAGCAATATTCAGCTTACAAAAGAAGAAGAAAAGTCGTTTAGTGACTATTTTGATAATACAGTAGTAAAGCAGTATGGTGCAACCAAGCTTGATGCCGATAAGAATATTAAGGCAGAGACAGGTGTTACACTTGAACAGTTTAAAGATATATACAGAAATTATCAGCTGACGGAGAAATTCAGATATACAGAAGCTGGAAAAATAAAGGTTTCTGATGAAGATATAAAAAAATATTTTGCTGATAATATGAGAAATGCGGAAAAGGAAACTGTATGGCATATTCTTATAAAGACAGTAGATGACGCACAGAAGGAATTGCCGGAAGATAAGGTAAAGGAAGCTGAAAAGAAAGCAAATGAAGTTCTTGATAAGGTTAAAGCAGGGGGGAACTTTGCAGAGCTTGCACAGCAGTATTCAGAGGATGGCGGCTCAAAATATGAAGGTGGAGCGTATATTGGATTCCCTAAGGGACAAATGGTTCCAGAGTTTGAGAAATGGGCATTTGAGTCTAAAGAAGGTATGGCAGGTATAGTAAAAACCACTTACGGTTTTCACGTTATGAAAAAGCCAACGTTTGATGAGGTAAAGGATAAAGCTAAAAACGGCCTCTTAAACAAAAAGTATGCCGATCTGCTTGAAAAATGGAAAAAGGATAATATCTTCAAACCTGAAAAAAATGAAAGTGTTATAAAATCCATAAAGATTTAACATAATAAAAAAAGGTCTGCACAAGTGCAGGCCTTTTTTGTTTTTTGCTGGATGTTTATATTTATGAATACGCTGCCTGCTTATCTAAAACGTTGACTATAATTGACCTGTTATGTATAAAAATCCAATAATGAATCAATACTAAATGTAAAGAACTTTAACTAATTTATAAAGATTCAGGAAGCTTATGAAACATTAAGTAGTATATAGATAAATTGTTTTTCTGAATCGGCCTAAAGTTCGGATAATACCAAATAATTATCTATTTAAGGAGGTAGTAGAAATTGAAGGCGACCGGAATAGTTAGGAGAATAGACGATTTAGGAAGAGTTGTTATTCCAAAGGAAATAAGAAGAACTCTGAGGATTAGAGAAGGAGATCCACTGGAGATTTTTACAGATAAAGAGGGTGAAGTAATATTAAAGAAGTATTCGCCTATTGGTGAATTAAGCGATTTTGCGACACAATATGCCGATTCACTCCATAAGACAAGCGGACATATTACATGTATTACAGATAGAGATACAATCATAGCAGTATCAGGGGCATCAAAGAAAGAGTTTCTTGAAAAGCCGCTGAGCCAGGACTTGGAGAGAGTGATTGAGGAGAAAACAACACTTGTTGTGAAATCACCAGATGAAAAAACTATTTCCATAATTGCAGATGAAGCAGCAGACAGAAAATATACCTCACAAGTGGTTTCTCCCATTATTTCCGAAGGTGATCCCATAGGTGCCGTTTTATTCTTATCTACAGATCCCAATGCACGTATGGGAGAGGTAGAAGCCAAGCTTGCACAATCAGCGGCAGGGTTCCTGGGAAAACAGATGGAACAATAAGCCAGACAATGGGAGAAATGAGAGGATGATTCTACTGTTTTGTTTGAAACGGCAGAACCATCCTCTCATTTCTTTATTACACAAAGGTTTTATAATTGGCATTCCTGCTATATCTGTAGACTGCTATGAGGAAGAAGGCCAGTGAAAAGGCAAGCAGTATGGAGAGATTGATAAGGACACTGTAGAAACTGCTTCCGGCTTGGAGCTTTGATATTGCATCAAGAGCCCACTTCTGAGGTATGAAATTGGCCAACTTTTGCATGAAATCCGGCATTACGTCTATCGGCCACATACAGCCGCCCAGAAGGCATGATGGGAGTACAACCAGGTTCTGTATTATATTTGTCTGTGTTGTGCTTTCTGCAAACGAGGTAATCATCATGGATATTGCCACTGCTGTAATCCCAAAGACTCCCATTATAAGGAGAAGCTGCCCGAGGGGTATGTACGGTTTCATTCTCAGAACCCCTATTGCTATAATAAGTACCATTGATATTTGAGTGAAGACAATTGCAAAATTTGATATTGCATTTCCAAATATATAGTTTTTGGCTTTTACAGGGGCAGAACATATTCTGTAATATGTCCTTGTTCTCTTTTCCATAAGGATGCAATCAGAAACAACTCCTGTACCTATCATCATAAACATGATAAGAAATCCCAGACTTTGTGAAGTTGTTCTCTTGCTTTTGTATTGGTCTTCAAGTTGTGTTACCTTCAGTATAAAACTATCTTCCTTAAGCGCCTTATACATTTTGTCAAAGCTGTCCCTATCACCTTTTGCTGCTGAAGCTATATCTTTAATATTACGGACGAATATTTCAACATAATTTTCAACCCAGCTTGTGGCTTCCTCACCTTTTATGGAAACCAGCTGCACTTTGTTCAACGTATTATTATGTATGTTTTGTGTAAAATTCGCGGGAATTCTCAGCACACAATCCACTTTCCCTTTCAGGATATTCTCGTTTACCTGATGGTCTTTAAGTGAGATTACTTCAAACTTTTCCTCGGAGGATATTGATTTGACTAAATCGGTGGCTATGGTGCCTGTATCCTTGTTGACTATACCTATATTTATTGGCTTACTTCCTGTACTGCTGTATATGGAAAGAGATATCAGGGTTGTGACTATGGGCAAAACCAGGCAGAAGGCGATGACAATTTTATGTCTAAATAGTATTTTAAGAGTATTTCCCGCCAGGATTAATGTATTTCTCATTATTTCACTGCCTCCTTTCTAAGAGCAAAGGATGTAATTATGATAAATGCGCCGGCCAGAGAAAGATTAATAAGTATTGCAGATTGCATATAGCTGAAGCTGCCGGTATATATTACCTGGAAAATGGCCTGATTGATCCATTTCAACGGCGAAAGATTCGATAAAGCAGACATTATACTTCCAAAGTTGTCGGTTGGAACAAAACCACCACCAAGCAGAACCATAAAAGGAATTATCAGATTCAATAAATTTACCAAGAATCCTTCGTCCTTTGTTCCATAGGCAAATACTACTCCAAAACTGATGGCAAAGATCGTTTCGACGGCCATTAGGACCAGAACTGCCCATATATGAGAGCCCCAGTAAGTTTTAAGCACATATTTGCTGAACAGTACAACTACGATAAATTGAAAGAAGGTGACAGAGAATAACCCAATGATTTTTCCGATCAGTATTTCGTAGCCTTTCACAGGGGTGCATGCAATTCTGTCTGCGGTTTTCCTGGTTCTCTCACTCTTTATTGACCACAGGGAGGAAACTGAAGTATACATTATTATCATGGTCAGCATGGTAACTGCATAAAAATCCAGGGCACGGCGCTTCTTTTTGTCCCCAAGGGAAACAACCTCTACCGGACTGCTCCCGGTATCTGACTTTTCCAGTATTTGCGGATTAACTTTTGCAATCTGATATGCGGCATTGTACCTTTGTATAAAGCTTCCTGCTATTGCCTCAACAAGATTTGCCTGATCTGCATATCTTTCGTTTTTGTATATTTCTATAGTACCGCTGTCTTTTTCAAACTTTATATAGGAGGAATACTTTGTATCCTTTACCCCATCTATTCCTTCCTGTTCTTTTGATGTCCGGACAAAAGAAATATCCAGTTTGCCGGAGGCTTTTACAAACTTTATTAACTCAGCCGACAGTTGACTGTTTTCTTCATCTGAATAAATAACCTTGATATCCTTAAAAACTTTTGAAGTATCAAAGCTTCCGGAAAGGCCATATCCGAGAATAAGCATCATTACTATAGGGAGAAGCAGCATAAGTACCATTGTTTTAGGATATTTGACCGTATGTAGGATTTCTTTTTTTAGTATATTGAAAATATTCATGTCAACCTTCCTCCTAGTCTCTTAACTTTCTTCCGGTTAGATTCAGGAAGACTGTTTCGAGGTTTGGCACCTTGCTTTCTATATTCCTGATAGGAATCCCTGCGTCTGTAAAGTATTGAATAATTTTATCCAGGTTGATGACTTCCTTCATGCTATTGACTTTAATAGTGTTTTCGTCAACCTCAATACTCTTGACTCCTTTAATTTTTTTCAATTCGTTTTCATCAATGTTGTTTATAGAGTCTATAGTTACCCAGACACTGCTTGTGTCGGTAATGATTGATTCCAGTTCTTCCTTGGTTCCTTCGGCAATAATCTTTCCGTGATCCAATATAGCTATTCTGGAGCATATTTCTTCAACCTCTTCCATGTAGTGGCTGGTGTATATTATGGTACAGCCCATTTTATTAAGCGTTTTAACTGACTTAAGTATATGGTTTCTTGACTGAGGGTCTATACCTACAGTAGGCTCATCCATAATAATCAATTTAGGTCTGTGGGCCAAAGCACATGCTATATTCAGCCTTCTTTTCATACCGCCGGAAAACTTGCTTGGCAAATCCCTGGCTTTATCTCCAAGACCTACAAAATCCAGTGCCTCCAATACTCTCTGTTTTAGTAAAGAGCCTTTCAGTCCGTAAAGGCTTGCAAAAAACTTAACATTTTCAAAAGCGCTAAGATCTTCATATATGGCTAAGTCCTGAGGTACAATGCCTACATTTTTTTTAGTCTGTATAGGGCTCTTTACTATATCCTGGTCTAAGATAAATATGCTGCCTTTATCTATGGACAGGAGCCCGCACATCATGTTAATTGTGGTGCTTTTGCCTGCGCCGTTCGGGCCTAACAGACCATATATTTCACCTTCATCGATTTCCAGGGTTATGTTGTCTACTGCTGTTACATCATCAAACTTTTTTGTGAGGTTTTCAATTTTAACTACCTTCATAAGTTGTTATTCCTTTCTGCATCGTAAAGTTTTCTGCCTATATTTATATGATAAAGAAAAGAAATCTCCGTTTTTAGTCCATAAGGTCATAAAAACGATATGACTAAAGTCATATCGTTTTTAAACCTGCATTCTGACTATAACCTGCCGCCGTTAAGATAGTAGATAGCTATCTGGGTTCTGTGCTCAAGGCCGGTCTTATTAAGCACAGATGTGATATAGTTCTTGACTGTACCCTCTGATATGTATAATTTTCCTGAAATTTCCCGGTTTGAGAGGCCTTTGGAAATAAGCTCCATAATCTCCAGTTCCCGATCTGAAAACATTGACTTATCCAGCTTGCTGCTGCTAACGGTATTTAACCCTTCCTTTATCTTATCCATTACGATATCCTGCATTACCGTATTTCCGCCATATACCATCTTTATTGCATCTTTGATTTTATCAGGAGGGTTATTCTTCAGAAGATAACCTCTTACTCCATTTCTTACTGCAGTGGTGATAAATTCATCATCATCAAAAGTAGTAAGAATCAGGGGTTTTACGGAAGTCTTTTCGCATATCTCCCGGGCTGCCTGAACTCCATTCATTACCGGCATCCGGACGTCTAGCAGAGCAACATCTATTTTTTCTCTCAGGCATAGCTCTAAAGCTTTAAGCCCGTTGTCAACACAATCTACAATTTCAAAGTCCCCGTCCATTCCCAGTATTATTTTCAGGCCATCTCTGATTAATGCATCATCATCCGCGATTAACAATCTGATCGGCATGTTTTCCTCCTTCTATAGGCAGCAGGGTTATTATGGAGAAACCTTTAGAACCGTCTGTGATAATTTTTCCTCCTATACCCTCACTTCGCTCTTCCATACCCGCTATGCCAAGCCCCTTTTTTATTTTTGCAGCTCCTACGCCATTGTCCCGTATTTCTGCCTTAATAAATTTATTTAGTACTTCAATATGTACTGTTACCGTACTTGCGTTAGAATATTTGATTGTGTTTGTAAGAGCTTCCTTTATATTTTCGTAAATTATTTTCCACTGAACATAAGAAATTTGTTCCAGGTTTCCCTTGTGAAGAAGATTGGACTTTATTTTGCTGTTGACCGTAAATTCCTCCAGGAGCAGTTTCAGCCTGTTGACTCCCAGCTGCTCTGAAACTGGTTTTATATTTCTAAGTGTAGCTCTTATACTTTCCATACCATCGCGCAAAGTATTTATTACACTCTGTAATATTTCCCGGACTTTATTGTTATTTTCCTGGATATGACTGTACTCAACCAATAATTTAGCAGCCTCAAGCTGCATAAGGCTTCCTGAAAGTGAATGTCCGATTTTATCGTGTATTTCCTGCGCTATCTTGTTTCGTTCTTCAAGCTGCGAAGAATACTTTAGCTGTTTTTCATATTCCGCTTCCTTGTTAAGCTTGTCATGCAGAGAATGGTTTTTTTCCTTCAGGGAATCTGTTTCTGCGGTAAGATAGGTTATTTTTTTATGTGAATTATAGGACAAAACATATATAAGAAAGCCGAAAACAGATATCAATACATACTCCGCCACCAGTCCTCTTCCCGCAGTGAAAGCGCCTGCGACCAGTACGGTTACAGTTAACCACATATTTTCTCTGTGCTTATATATAAGTTCTATAATATTTATAGGTAATAGAAGAATAAACAATGGATTGACGTAAAAAAAGCATCCCATAACAGATATTATGGAAAAAATCAGAAGGCTGGTTTTTAAGTTGCTGGATTTAAATACATGGTAAGCCATATTAATAATTACAAATATCAGAATACACAAAATAACTGGAGTTATATTGCTGGTATGGCTGCTAAATTTGATTGCACAATATATTATAAGAGTAAGTTTGCTTAAAACGATCCAGTTTTCCATCCAAGTGCCCCGTTTGTTTTCATGTTTTTAAGTTTTATATCTCATAACATCATATTAACAAAACTTACTAGGGTGGGCAATAACTTTCACTTACAATATTCTTTCTGCTTATCAGCCTAAAGCAACATCCAGTACCATCATAAGCGCGAATCCCAGCATTGCGCCTACAGTTGCAATATCAGTATTCCCGGATAATTGGGACTCAGGGATTAACTCTTCGATTACCACATATATCATTGCACCTGCTGCAAAAGAGAGTGCAAAGGGTAATATAGGCTGTATAAAAAAGACAGCAGCTGCTCCTACCACCCCTGCAACCGGTTCAACAAGGCCTGACATTTGTCCGTACCAGAAGCTTCTTAGCCTTGAAAAGCCTTCACGCCGAAGAGGCACTGATACAGCAGCTCCCTCAGGAAAATTTTGGATACCAATACCAATTGCTAATATGACCGCCCCCGCAAGAGAGGCTGAGGGCATGCCTGAAGCAGCGGCACCAAAGGCAACACCTACAGCAAGACCTTCAGGGATATTATGCATTGTAATAGCGAGTACCAGCAAAATACTCCTATGCCAGCCGGTTTTTATTCCCTCCGCTTTGTCAGTCGGATATTCCAAATGAAGATGAGGAAGGAGCTTATCAACAAGTTTGAGAAAGAAGCCGCCCATAAGAAACCCTGTCAAGGCAGGCAACCATGAAGGCAAATCTGATTTTTCCGCAAGTTCAATAGAGGGGGAAAGCAGCGACCAAAAGCTTGCTGCTATCATAACGCCTGCAGCAAAGCCCAACATGCAGTCAAGAACTTTCCTGTTAATGCTCTTAAATGCAAATACCAGCGAAGCACCCAGAGCGGTAAGAAACCAGGTGAAGCATGTAGCTATAAGAGCATTTACTATGGGGGAGGAATTCCTTAAAAATTCTAAAGACATATATTCTCCTTTCCGGTTCTGATTATACAATTATGTTTTTACAACCAATAAATTATTTTATATACAATATACCACCTAAATTTCATCTTTAATCCATATTTTAGTTTAGACGAGTCCGCAGTAACGGATTATCGTTTCCCTTTTTATTTATGCTGCATATAATGCAATAGAGCCAACTGCGAAAAATACTTAAGCTGGAGGCCTAGCTGATGCGTTGTGCCGGATAAGTCTTATTAATGGGGCTAAACGGTAGGAGAATATGTTCAGCTTATTGGATTTTTCAGGTTAGCAAAACAGGTTGATTTATAAACACGAAGGATCGGGTTTATTTTGTATTTTTATCAAAAACATGATTGTATAATTTATGGGGGGGTATTTTATGTTGAGTCCAGTTGAGGAATTGAGGTTTTGGACTGCAATAATGAGAGATCATGGTGAATTCATGCTGATTTCACTATCGTCGAGAGAACAGGACGCCATCAGGACTGCATACTACTATAGAAACTCATTTGCTGTATTGCATGAAGAAATAAAAAAATACTTGGATAAGCCGGATGCGCCTGAGATTTCAACATTGGCAAACAACAGTATTCCGCTCCTGACGGGCTTTATTAACTTCAAGCAGATTTTATTAAGGCGGCTGCTGGAATGCAATATGGAAATTAGCCTTCCACCTACATTTTTAAACCATATGATAAATGAAGCAATGGAGTTTTTTAAAGTATTAAGCATGCTTATGTCACCAATACCGGTAAGCGATGTGATGGAAAACATATATCTTCATAAAGTATGGCTGCCGGATGCTGCAGGACATGCGGCTTCTATTGCTGCAGAACTCGACCCTGTAGAAAAAATGCTGATTAAAGAAGCAGAAGAGTTTGAAAAATGCTTCAACTGCCTTTTTATTAAGGCTGATGAACTGGGGAAAATGCTTGAACGCACAGGACTTGACGATGGTACTTTGAAGCATTTGAATGAGGAAGTAAGAATTAAGATAGAGGAATTTATAAACTTCCTGGAGAGGATATATAAACTCAGAGAGCAGTGTAAAGTACTGGGTACACTGAAACCGCTTATACCCTTCCATATGATGAGAGAAGAAAATTATTATCTTGCCCGGGTAAAGAATGTTCAGAGCAAATAACTTGGAGTCCGGGAACGATTTTGAGAGTATGGCTGATAAATGCGCTAAAAACATGTTTGATAAATTGTCATACAGCCTGGCTGTTTTACCAGGGCTTTTACACAAGTATTGTATTGGCCTTTTATTTTTAGTTTTCCAACAATATATTGATAAAAATTTGTGAAGATATGAATGCATTTTGCAAAGTATGTAAATCATACTGAGTAAATGTACTGATATTTGTTTTTTTGAAAAAATGTGTGGCAAATGTATTAACTAAAATGAATACTTATTGAGAAAATGAAGTAAGAAGTTGGTGATTTGTATGAATATTATTGATTTGGCTTTGCAGTTTAATGATTTGGAATGGGCGAAGAAATTGACTGAGCAGGAAAGGCATCAGGAAGAACCGGTTAATGAAGAAAACATAGTGACTATTTTTGATAGGAATTCCATTGCGCTAGAGAACATTGTTACACAATACGCAGTTAAAGAAAAAGATGGTATCAGAGCTTTTAATATAAATTCTATGTATGATAGAAATGAAGCAGATTTGATTCTTACGGAAACTCCCCCATATAACCTTGGAGATGTCGTCAAATACTATATACCTACAAAGGAAGAGCTAACCTATATGAGGGGAATGGTCAACGGATATCATATGGGTTACCGTGATGCATACAGTAAGGTAAACAGAGAGTATGCACTATTGTATACTGTAGGCAAAAAGCCGGAGAATAAAAAAGTTAAAAATACGGTCAAGGAAAAAAAGAACAAAAAAAATCAATTGTAAAAAGCGAAGAGGAATTGAAAGAAATATTTCATTATAAGATACTGCAGGGGGCAAATTTGATGTAATCCCTCCAGCAGTATCTTATTTGTCTTTCTTCGTAGTGACGCTTTCCTTTATAGATATGAGAATATAACTATGGTACTCTTTCTACTTTTTGGATACAATAGTAATGTTTATCCGTATCAAAAACCAATAATATGTAAATGGGAGATGGTGCTATGTTAAAGGACAAATATTCTTTTTCGGATTTGATTGATATTATGGCATTATTAAGAAGCGGGTCAGGGTGTCCCTGGGATAGGGAGCAGACCCATGACAGCCTGAAAAAGTATTTTATAGAGGAAACTTATGAGGTTTTGGAGGCAATTGACTTGAGAGACAGGGACAAGCTTTGTGAGGAGCTTGGCGATGCGCTCCTGCAGGTAGTATTTCATGCACAGATTGCCACAGAGCAGGGGAACTTCGACATAAATGATGTAATCACAGGTATTTGCCGTAAACTTATTTCCCGGCATACACATGTTTTCGGAGAAGATAAAGCAGATACCCCGGATGAGGTTATAGGCAACTGGGAGGCTAATAAAAAGAAGGAGAAGGGAATTAATAGCCAGACAGGAGTATTGAAGGATGTACCCAGTAATCTGCCTGCCCTGATGAGGAGCTATAAAGTACAACAAAAAGCGGCACAGGTAGGCTTTGACTGGGATAATATAAAAGATGTGTTTAATAAGGTAAATGAGGAAATAAATGAGCTAAAAGATGTATACGAAAGTGAAAATATGGAAAGAATAACTGATGAGATAGGAGATGTATTCTTTTCTCTTGTTAATCTATCAAGATTCCTTAAAATTCAGCCTGAATTGGCTTTAACAGGGACAATAAACAAGTTTATCAGGAGATTTGAATATGTCGAGCAAGAAAGCATCAAAGCGTGTAAAAAACTTGAAGAAATGAGTCTTGCTGAAATGGATGTATTATGGGAAAAAGCAAAACTCCATTTTTCAGAAAGTAATAAAAAAAGCGAACAATTATAATTAAATTGCAAATTGTCAGTAAATTATTGTCAATTGCTTTAACAAAGGGAGGAAAAACAATGAATAAAGCAGATTTAGTTGCAAGTATGGCCGAGAAGAGTGATTTGTCAAAGAAGGATGCGGAAAAAGCACTTAATGCATTTATGGAAAGTGTAGAAAGTGCATTGACACAAGGTGATAAAGTTCAGCTCGTCGGTTTTGGTTCATTTGAAGTGAGAGAAAGAGCTGCGAGAAAGGGGAGAAATCCTCAGACTAAGGAAGAGATCGATATACCTGCTTCAAAAGTTCCTATTTTTAAGGTAGGTAAGGCACTAAAAGATAATATCAATACGTAACAAAGTAAATGCGCAGAATAACTGCGCATTTGTTGTTTTGCCGTTTAATTATGATCAAATATAGTTTATACTAGTAGATGATAACTAATGCATAAGAAATTTCCGGGGGTGTTTTAAGTGAGAATAGATAAATATCTGAAGGTTTCAAGGCTTATTAAAAGGCGTACTTTGGCATGTGAAGCATGTGAACAGGAACGTGTAAAAATAAACAGCAAGGTGGCAAAACCCAGTACGGAGGTAAAGGTCGGGGATCTGATAGAGATACAGTTCGGGAATAGCAATACGAAAGTCGAAGTTACATCGGTAGCAGAACATGTAAGCAAAGCAGGTTCAAAAGAAATGTATGAGTTGCGCTAAAATCAATGGCGGGAATAAGGCCGTGAAATAGTGTATGTACGATCGGAAGGCAAGGATGGAGAGCATTTTCTCTGGCCCTGCCTTTTTTTTGTCAGCTGGTTATTTTTCTATTTGTACATGCATAGTAATTATAGTATGACATGAATCTAAGATTCTAGTTTAGAGAATAGGCCATAAACAGATATATGGGAGGAAGATTGATGATAGAGGAAAAAAAGGTTAACAGACCCAAAGTTCAAAACCTTATTCTTGAAAACAGAGAAAAGCTAAGCGTATCAGGAGTGATCGATGTAGAAAGTTTCAATGATGAATGTGTGATAGTAGATACAGAGCTGGGTGTTTTGGTTATCAGAGGGGAAGATTTGCATATAAACAAACTCAACCTTGATGATTCCGTATTAAATATTGAAGGAGATATTATGAGTTGTGAGTACTCTGATAAAGAGGGTTCAAAATCGAAAACCGGATTCTTCAGCAAGATGTTTAAGTGATGGCGCAACATAACTGCGCTTTAGGGGGTTAATGATTTAAATTGTCAATTTCCGTTAGCAGTCAGGCATATGTTTTTTTATACTCAATACTTGGTGGTATGGCAATAGCCTTTATATATGATATTTTCAGAATTAAAAGGAAACGTGTCAAAACCAGGAGCATAGTATTGCACTTGGAAGACTTTCTTTACTGGATCATAGTTTCCCTTGTTATGTTTGCCTCCGTATATTACAGCAATGAAGGTGAAATAAGGGGTTTTATATTTATAGGAACGATTCTGGGTGTTATCTTTTATGCACTAGCCTTTAGTAGAATTGTGATGAAGGTCAGCCTTAAGGTAATCGATATTACTATTAAGTGCGTGAAGACTATTTGGCTTATTTTATCCTATCCATTCAAGATTATTTTTAAAATACTATCAATTCCGATACGGTTTATTTTTAAACTCCTTGGAAAATATATGAGAAAAGCGAGGAGAGCAAGCAGAAGCAAGGCTGCAAAGCTTGCGTTATGGGGGAGGATGATAAAACATAGAAGAAAAAAGATTTAATTGCAAAAAAATTGAAAATCCAGAAGGATTTTTTTCCGATATATAGAATAATTATATATATTAAGCTTTGACAGTGTATTAGGGCAAAATATTTCCTGGTACATACCAAGGAAGGGAGTCAAAAGTTAAATGAGCAAAAGAAAAAAATCCAAACTCGGGCTGATCTTGATAGTCGCTGTTTTAGTAGTTTTTGCCCGCGTAATGATTGACCAGCAGAGAATTTTATATGCAAAAGAAAACCAGAGGGATAACCTGCAAAAAAAGATAGAAGAACAGAACAGGATCAATGAAGAACTCAATAATCAAAAGAAGATCATGAACACCGATGAGTATGCTGAAAAAGTAGCCAGAGATGAGCTTGGCATGATAAAGCCCGGTGAAAGAGTATTTGTTGATGTAAACAAATAATACCTCCCAACCAGGGTACACTTTTTATAGATGATAATATAATAATATAGCAGTGTGAATTTGTAGCGCTGATATCCCGTAAAGTGCCTTGAACAGGTGCTTGACGAAAGATGCGGATATGCTATATAATCGAATTACTTATTATACTTAAGGAGGATTTCTTATTTTATGCTGGTTGAGGTAGGTAAAGTAGTTGAAGGGAAGGTTTCGGGCATAACGAATTTTGGAGCTTTTATTCAACTACCGGGTGGTAAGACAGGTCTGGTTCACATCTCTGAGGTTGCTGAAGAATACGTTAAGGATATTAGTACACATCTTAAGGAAAATCAGTCAGTTAAAGTAAAAGTTATTTCGGTAGATAATAATGGGAAAATCAGTTTATCTATAAAAAAGGCTGTCGATAAACCAAAAATCAAATCGAGCAGGCCTATGGAGATAGATTGGAACAGAAATAGCAGCAGCGATAACCTGTCGTTTGAAGAACGCCTTTCTAAATTTATGAAAGACAGCGATGAAAAACTACACGACCTTAAGAAGAACTTTGAATCTAAAAGGGGAAGTGGAGGATATAAGAAATCCATACAGTTTTAATTTGTTTTATGAATACAACGGGCTATAGGCCCGTTTTTATTATTTATAAAGAATGTGTAAAAAATTGGGATCAAATAAATATTGACACATATAGTTGAATATAATATAATAGTAAAGTCGCTAATGAGTGATACGCCATAATAAATATGCCGGAGTGGCGGAACTGGCAGACGCACAGGACTTAAAATCCTGCGATCCTTACCGATCGTACCGGTTCGATTCCGGTCTCCGGCACCAAATAATATCTAAATGCATATAGTGATATTATGAGTATTGTTAACATTACTCAAGGCAAAAAAAGGAACACAAAAAATTTATATATTTGGGAATACTCTTTAGGTATATAGCCCAAACTTAATCATCGCGGGATGGAGCAGTCCGGTAGCTCGTCGGGCTCATAACCCGAAGGTCGTAGGTTCAAATCCTGCTCCCGCAACCATGAAAATAAAAGCTTTCAGAGAATACTCTGGAAGCTTTTATTTTATTTTAAAGTATATATTAATACGTACAGGCGATTCTATCCGGTAGACAAAAAAATATCGCACTGAGAATATGCGATAAGGAGGTTTGAGTATGTAAACCCCAATAAGGGGTCTGAAAATGTCATGGTTATATAACTCAAATGTAATACTGTTGTAATAATTTTATTTTACTACGTTATTAGTTTAAAAACCAGGAGAATTTGTGGTCATTAAGTAATACAAATGTTGCCGCTTCAGCTCTGATTATTAATCTTTTCCCTGACTGTACGGGAATCATCCGAGCCGGAAATACTATCACTGTATTTTGATTTTTGATGATCTACTCTGATCAGCCTTTCCAGCTCTAACTGGTTTTTAGCTTTGATTTCTTCAGCCCTTACCAGAGCATCAGCCTTGATTTGTTCGACTTTTAGTTTGTATTTTGATACCTGTACGGTTACCACAATTGTTATTGCAGTCAGACATCCGGCAATAGGGATAATAATGTCTTCAATATTTTCCAGCATAATTTACCTCCAGGACTGGTATTTTAAATATACTATGTTACTTATTGCATTCAGTATAATATATACATCTGCATACAGCAGCTGTTTGGAAACGGATCTATAATAATCAATAAAGCTGAAGGTTATCAAAGTTAATAATGATTTTCTTCAGCTTTTCTAATTTATATCAAATTGATGTAGAGAGCAAACCAGTATAACTTACCAAATTACTTCTGTCTTTTGGATGTTTTTGTCTGTTTATACTTTAATCTTATAAATTCTGCATAATCTTCGATCTGTCTTACAGCCTCATCCGGCAGACCGAACACATCAATACAAAGGGTATCAGGGGTAAGTTCATCCTCTCTCTTACCGCTCTTTTCAGAACAACCGATGAGGTAATCGGTTGAAGTCTCATAAACCTCAGCAAAAAGCTTTAGTGTCAGAGGGTCAGGAGAACTGACATTATTTTCATAGTTTGAAATAGTTTTATTATTAATGCCTGTCTGCTTTGAGACGTCTATTTGTGTAAGGTTTTTTCTTTCACGGGCATTTCTTAAGCGGTCTCCCAGTGTTTTCAAGTCAATCCCTCCATAGCCCAATTATATAAGATTGGAGAATCTATATAAAAGTTTTCCAAAAACTTTAGAAATAAGTATTGACATCGAATAAACTGGGAAATAAAATCTATATGATTCCCGGGAAAAAAGAATTGTATTTATAATAATAGATAGGAGGTTGGAAAATGACTGATGAAACATTATTGGAAATACAGAAGAAAATAAACAGGGCACAGGCCATCAAACGTCAGGTAAGCGAACTGAAAAAGCTGCGTGGAAAGACAACCCAGATAAAGCTTTGGGGCATATGCCTTTATTATGATGAAGAATGTAAAGAGGGTTTGTACACAGATCTACCATTGGAGGATGTAAGCTGGTTCATAAATGAATATATCATGAAGAAAGTAGAGGGTCTGGAACAGGAATTTGCAGCACTTTGATCAGGCTGGTTGTGGTTATGGAGGCTGTAGAAAGAGATGTGCAGAGCAGAGAAAAAAACGTGATTTAAGGGGACTGAATGCCACTCTATGATACCTCATGCTCAAGACACTCAAGGCATTTCAGAAGTATTTCTGCTGTCGCCCTTGTATCGAATTCTGCTCTATGCCAGCCTCCATCCTTTATGCCAACATGCTGTGCAACTGTAGCAAGTTTATGATTTGTCAGAGAAGGAAATGCTTTGCGGCTTAAAATCAGAGTATCAAGTGAAGGGTTGCTAACTTTGTATCCGCATTTTTCTGCATGATATTTTAAAAACTTCATATCAAAGTTGGCATTGTGGGCAACTATTAACAGATCCCCTATGAAGTCAATAAGTTTTGGCATGACATCTTCAATACATGGAGAGTCTTTTACCATTTCATTTGTAATGCCATTTATTTGTGTAATATATCCTGGTATTCTGGTTTTTGGCTTAACAAGGGTAATGTAGCTGCCAACAAACTTTCTGTCAATGTATTTTAATGCTGATACTTCTATGATTTCATTTGCCTCGGCACTAAGACCTGTTGTTTCGAAATCTATTACAATAAAGTCATTGCACTTTCCGCTCCACTTTTTTGGCATAAGTAATTTCCTTTGGCTTTATTATTAGTAGGATTACATTAATTAATATGTAAGTATTCCTCTATCTTAACATTATATTTTATAAACGGGATACAAGCAATGTTTTTAAAGAAGGATAGTGGTTTAACCTGCTGATTCATTGAAGAGATGGAAACTACATGCTGGTGCGGAAAAAGCTGCTATAAGTTCCGGTGTAAAAGATGGAAGTGTAATAAAAAGAAGAACAGACAGATATAGGGGCCGATGATAAGTACATAAGCTTGTGCAGGGCCTAATGGGAGTAGGGGAAGCAAAAGGGGTAATTAGCCCCTTTTGCTTGAATCCCTGACAATCAGGTTGGGTGACAGCATATTATACTGTACTTGCAGACTCGGATTTTTCAATTTGTTCATAAGCGCATTTGCAGCGTGTACCCCCAATTCAAACACATCTATGTCCACTACGCTCAGTTCTGGTTCCGTGTACTGTGATAAGGGATAGTTATCAAAGCCTATTACTGCGATATCTTTTGGTACGGATAGTTTTTTCTTCTTTATTGCCTGCATTGCTCCAAAAGCTATAAAGTTACTTGCGCATACTACGCTGTCTGGTATCTTGGGAAGGTCCAGCAATTCGTTCATAAGCCTGAAGCCATCTTCTGCCGTGGAGTCACCTTCCTTAATATATGCCTTATTGATGCCCATGCCGTTTGTTTGGAGCACACTTATATAGCCCTGCTGCCTTTTTGTTGTTATTGCATCATCAGTGGTTCCCCCTATGAAAGCAATTCTCTTATAACCTTCATCCAGCAGATGAGATGTTGCTATTTCACCTGCAAGCTTGTTGTTTATATCAATCCAACACGCATTTGATTCAAAGTTAGGCTGACCTATTACTATATATGGAAAGTTGAGGTCTTCCAGTTTTTGTACTATACTTTTGTTTATGGAAGCTACATGGAGTATAAGGCCATCTACGCGCTTTTCCATAACGATCTTGTCAAGAGCATTTTTTCCATTAACCAGAGAGCTTACATTGGAGAGATTAAGCAGGTACCCGTTTTCGTGTGCTATTACTTCGATACCGCCGAGAATTTCGTACAGGTACGGATTCAAAAAAGCGTCCGACCTTTTTAGTTCCATAAAAATCCCAATAATATTCGAGCTTTGCTGAACAAAACTTCTGGCAATACGGTTCGGATAATATTTTTGTTCTTCCATTATCTTTCGTATTCTATTTTTGGTTGTATCGGGTATAGTAGGGCTGTCATTTATAACCTTTGAGACGGTTGAGATTGACACGCCAGCTATTTTTGCTATATCTTTTATTGTTACTGCCATAATTAACACCTCACATTTGTCACTAGGGAAAACATTGTATTAACCTTAATTCATAGTATAGTATAGCATAAAGTATGGGTATGTACTAATAAAATTTTCCTAAAAATTTTTGTGCAAATTGATGTAGTTGATCATAATTGTTTTACTGGCATACCTATAAACGCAGTAAAATCAGGGCTAATAAGGTTTCTAAAATATTTTTAAAAAATTTAAGTAAAAAAGAAGGAATTTCGCAATTGCTGTAGAATATATTTTATTAGTAAAACATTTTCCTAAAATTTATTAAGCTAGTCAATACTAAATATACCCTGAAACCTTGAAATGGTTTAATACGACAGGTAAAATGGAGATTGACATAAACTTAATTATGATGTAGAATGAAGGAAAGCGTTTTACTAAATGAAGGGAGGAGTAAATATGAAAAAACTAATTTCCACCACGTTAGCTGCTGTGTTATCACTTTCCCTGCTTTTAACAGGTTGTGGTACAAAAACTGAGGGCAGTAAGACAGATGAAACACAAAACGGAACTACAACTGAAGTACAGGCATCTAAGGAGGACGCAAAACCGGTAGAGTTGACCTTATGGCAAGAAACGGAGAAAGCTATTGCCGATGTTATAAGTGCACAGCTTAAGAAACTGGAACCGGCTATTAAAGTTAACGTTGTAAGAAAAGAAAAGGTTACTGAAGCATTGAAGCTGGTTGCAGCAGATGCTAACGGAGCGCCCGATCTCTTATGGTTTGCTCATGATAAGATAGGTTTGTTTGCAACTATGGGAGTGTTGGAACCTCTGGATCAATATGTTTCCGCAGAGAAATTTGATAATTTCCTGCCGATGACGAGGAAAGCAGGGATGTTCAAAGAACAGACCTATCAGATTCCCGCATATTTCGAAACTTTGCTTTTTATGTACAATAAAGACCTATTAAGCACTCCACCTGCTACTACTGACGACCTCCTCGCAATGATGAAGGAAAAAACAAAAGACGGAAACTACGGATATGTAGAGCAACATAGTACAGCCTACTATGCTGCAGCATGGATGAACGGATTCGGCGGCTACATAATTAATGGTAATTCAGAACCTGGTCTTGATAAACCTGAAACTATAGACGCAGTTGCTTACCATAAGGAATTTGCCAAGTTAATGCCTAAAGACGGTGAATTTAAAACTGTAACTACATTATTCTACGAAAAGAAAGCAGCTTCTACATTAAACGGGCCATGGATAATCCCGAATTCAAAGCAGGCAGGTATTAACCTCGGATTTGCAGCACCTCCTGTAATAAACAAAAACGGCAAGGCATTAAGCCCATTTGCAGGTGTACAGGGATTAATGATGTTGAAAGCATGTAAAAACAAGGAAGCTGCAGCTAAAGTTATAAACTTCCTGACAGAAAAAGATCTTGGAGTTGCACTGGCTGAGTCTACCGGAGCAGCACCTGCGCATAAGGCTGCTTATGAAGAAGAAAAAATAAAGAGTAATGAATTGATCAGCGCTATGAAAGCAGCAGCAGAAAATGCTACGCCAATGCCAAATGTTCCAGAAATGGATGTAATGTGGACAGTAACAGAGAATGCTCTTGTAGCAGTAAATAAAAAGGACGGAGATCCTAAGGCGGAATTTGAAAAAGCACAGAAAGAAGCATTAAAGCTAATAGAAGACATGAAATAGATTTTTGGCAGGTGTTCCATTTAGAGTGGAGCATCTGCCCCCCTTGATTATAGGAAAGTATGGTTTTTTGCTTTTACCGCACAATTTTGGGAGGCTAGTAAATATATGAAAAATAATCTGTATGACAATTCCAGGCCTTTTGCTTACATATCGCTGTCATGGCTGCTTATACTTGCAATCGTCCTTTTTCCTATTATCTATACAATATACATTTCTCTGACAAATATGAACGTTTTTCACTGGACAGATTTCACCTTCAAGGGTGCGGACAACTACATAAAAGCATTGACCAATCTTGATGAGGGATTTATAGTTGTACTGGCTCGGACCCTTATATGGACTGTTGTGAATCTGGTACTGCAGGTTGGTATAGCCTTAACCTTTGCTCTTATTCTTAATATTGAAGGTCTGAAATACAGCGGATTATACAAAACTATCCTCATGATCCCATGGGCAATGCCGGGATATATTTCTGCTCTGATCTGGAGAAACGGTATATTTGACAATCAATACGGGCTATTCAATCAGATACTCAGATCTCTGAATTTTGAGGGTGTTGACTGGCTGAATAGTGACTTGATGGCATTTATAGCCTGCCTGGTTGTAAACCTGTGGATGGCGCTTCCGTTCATGATATTGATGATCTACGGAGGATTACAGAGTATTGATAAGTCTTACTATGAAATAGCGGAAATTGAGGGCGCGAAGACTCTCTCAAGAGTAACCAGGATAACATTGCCACTTTTAAGGCCTATACTTATTCCGGCCGTGACTATTACTGCGTTTGTAACATTCAAACAGTTTGACATAATATACCTTATGACTCAGCAGACAGGTTCAAAGACTGGTGCAGATATACATGTGATAATTACTTATGTATTTGAAAAAGCTTTCGTTACCAATAACTATGGATATAGTTCGGCATTATCTGTACTGATATTTGTAATAATAATAATTTTAACTGGCCTAAATCAAAGATATATGAGGGAAAGGAAGGAGTTGAACTAAATGATGGAGAGTAAAAAATCCAAAACCTTATTAGTGCATTCAGCAGCACATGTAATAATGATAGTAGTATGTATTCTCTTCCTTGTACCTATAATATACACCCTATTGATTTCACTAAAGTCATCCAATTCCCTTGTTAGCTCAACTCTGGAGATTATCCCCAAGGATGTTACCCTGGATAATTACAAGGCGATACTGTTTGAGGAACCGTTTTTTGTATGGACGAAGAATAGTCTTATACTGACTCTCAGCACAGTGGTTTTTGCTTTGGCTGTGGCATCTCCTGCTGCTTATGCATACTCAAGGTTCAAATTCAAACTCAGAAGCGGTACATTATATATGTTTTTACTGCTGAACGCCTTTCCAGCCATTCTTTCGATGGTAGCCATATACAGGCTGCTCAGAATATTAGGACTTATGAATACATATTCAGGACTTATACTGGTTTATACAGGTGGAATGATTATTTTTGGGATATGGAACATGAAAGGGTATTTCGATTCCATTCCGGTAGAAATTGAACATGCGGCTATGATTGACGGAGCTAGCCATCTGAAAATACTGATAAGCATAGTACTTCCATTGGCGAGGCCTGTACTGATAGTAACGGGTGTAATGATCTTTATCTCAACCTGGAATGAATATATATACGCTGTAAATTTCCTCACCAGCAGGGATAAATTTACCCTTGCGACGGGCTTGTATTCTCTTCAGGGAACGGAGTTTACGAGAAACTGGCCGGTTTTTGCTGCCGGATCTCTTATCGTATCATTCCCTGTACTCATTGTATTTTTCCTGATTCAAAAATATATGGTATCCGGCCTTACTGTAGGCGGAATCAAATAATAACACACTGCAGCTAATGCATACCTGCCGTATGGCAGGATCGACAAAATAAAGTTAATCCCATAAAAGCATAGCTTTTTGGGTGCCTGATGGGAAAATCCATTTGGCACATTGGGGACATGGAGAGGATAAAATGTTTATTGAGGCTATAGAACATGCAAATGACTCTGTATACGCACATGCAATAGATGAAAGGACAATAGTTCTCCGCCTGAGAGCAAAGAAAGGCGATCTTAAAGAATGTGTACTTTTTTATGGTGACAGGGCTTGCTTTGTAGAACCTGTTATCATGGATGGTATTAAAATGGAGTTGGCTGCTTCGGATTTGCTTTACGATTACTTTGAAGTTGAGCTTAAATGCCAGTATACAAGAGTTTGTTACTACTTCTGGTTAAGTGACGGCATCACTTCAACTTTCTATTACGGATATGAGTTCCATGATAAGGTGGATTGCCACCGTTCAGAGTATTTTCAGTTTGCTTTCCTCAGAAGGGAAGAAATTGCAGATGTTCCAGGATGGTTGAAAGAATCGGTCATATATCAGATTTTTCCGGACAGTTTTGCCACAGCAGAGAGGTACATATCCGGGAAAGAAAGCTGCCAGGAGACTGTAGACGGGGAGATATGCAAAGGTAGGCTCGGAGGCACATTAAGGGGAGTAACAGCCAACATACCCTATATGCAGGAGCTTGGGATAAATTGTATTTATATAAACCCGATTTTTCCTGGAAACAACTACCATAAGTATGATACAATCGACTATTTTTCCATAGACCCATGCTTTGGAAGCAAAGAGGATTTCAAGGAAATGGTCAGCAAATGCCATGAAGCAGGTATTAAAGTTATTCTTGATGGGGTTTTCAATCATTCGGGAGCAGGATTTTTTGCTTTTAAAGATGTTCTTGAAAAAGGTGAGAATTCCAAATATAAGGATTGGTTTTACAGGCTTGAATTCCCTGTTCAATTTTATGATAAGCCTAATTATGATTGCTTTGCATATGAAAAGCATATGCCGAAACTGAACACTGGGAATCCGGAGGTTATAGATTACTTTACAAAAGTAGGCGTTTACTGGATTAAGGAAGCGGATATTGATGGATGGAGGCTTGATGTAGCCAATGAGATCGATCATGATTTCTGGAGAAGCTTCCGCAAGGCAGTAAGAGCAGTTAGGCCCGATGCCGCCCTAATAGGGGAAGTATGGGAAGATGCCCAGTCGTGGCTATGTGGAGATCAGTTTGACTCAACAATGAATTATAGATTTACCCATTTATGTGACAGGTTTTTTGCTAAAAGGCAGATAAGTGTAGAAGCTTTTGACGGCAAAGTCAATGCAATGCTTATGCGGTATAGAAAAAACCTGCTGTACGGGCAAATGAATCTTTTAGACAGTCATGACGTTCCACGTTTTCTCTCAAAGTGCGGGGGAGATATCAGAAGGCAGAAGCTTGCAGCTCTTTTCCAGATGATGTTTACAGGTACTCCTTCTGTATACTATGGAGATGAAAAAGGAATGTCGGGTTGGGAAGAACCAGAATACAGAGCTCCTATGGTTTGGCAGGATGATGCTTATGCAAGTGATGTATTTGAATACTATAAAAAGCTGATCAGGATACGTAAGGAAAATTTTGCTCCTCTTATGGGAGCGTACCGGACATTGGTAAAGGATAATGCAGGCAGTACCTATGCATTTGAAAGAAGAA
The DNA here is from genome assembly GCA_026414765.1 of Clostridia bacterium. Classification (NCBI taxonomy): domain Bacteria; kingdom Bacillati; phylum Bacillota; class Clostridia; species Clostridia bacterium. The sequence goes on from JAOAIJ010000019.1 coordinate 126,658, forward strand.
AAGATGATAAAAGTTTAGTTGTAGCTCTAAATAACAGTGATTTTGAGAGAGAGATAGAAATACCGGTAGGTAATGGCGTAACCCGCATCACCGATCTGTTTGAAGGAAATGACTGTTCCGTCCGTGACTCGGTAGTAAAGGTCAAACTACAGCCAATGAAGGGAACTGTATTAAGGGTTGATTATTAAAGAATGTGTGCAGAGCTTGTAAATAGCATCTGCACACATTTTTTTTTGATTAATATGGTACTTAACTTGGTCATTTGCAGACAAAACGGACAAGTACCTTTGTCCCCGCACCTGGAGTGCTTGCAACTGAAATGGTACCTTTGTGGGCTTCAATGATTTGTTTTGCTATTGCCATGCCCAATCCTGAACCCTTATGTGCCTCCCCTGTGTTTGTTCCTCTGTAGTATCTGTCAAAAAGCCTGTCAAGATCCTCGGGCACAATACCTTTACCGTTATCGGCAATTTCTATCGCTATAAGGTCATCCTGCTTTATAGATATGTTTATTTTAGTACCTTTGTCATTGTGGACCAATGCGTTGTATATGACGTTAGTAAACGCTCTCCGGAGCATTATGCAGTCACATGAGAACATAATACTTTCTTCCTGATGATCTAAGGTGATTTCGGCATCTTCGTATTCCGGGTGGTTGAGAATATCGATTACTGTATCTCTTACAATGTCTATAAGGTTTTCTGCTCTCATATCCGGCAGGTTAAGTGATGTTTTGAGCTGGTATGTCAGCTTTAAGTCATCTATCAGATTTCCGATGTAATTTGTCTTGTTTGATATCACTTCAGCGTACTTTTTTTGTTCTTCCGTGGAAAGATTATACGCCGGGTCAAGGAGAATTTCCGAATAACCCTTTATAGAAGATAAAGGAGTTCTGATATCATGAGTTATGTTTGCTATCCATTCTTCTCTCATCTTCTCTGTCTTTGCCCTTTCTGATTCAATTGCCGAAAGTGCATGAGAAAGATTGTCAAGACTGCTGTATACATCTTTGTAAAGTCCACATGTTTTATATCTGCGAGAATAGTTTCCACTTGCAAGAATTTTTATTTCTTCAATTATACTTACTATGGGATTTGCAAGCCACCTGCTGAAAACATAACCAGATAGTATTGAAACAACGGTTATTGTGAGAATAACGCCAAGGATGATTTTTGCTATATCCCAGAATATCGTAGTATGGCTGAAGTAAAAAGTAATCCTGTCTGTTTTGAGAGAGGGAAAGCCTATAATATAGGTGAATTTCCGTTTGCCGCTCTCAAATATTCCGGTATACAGTGTACTTCCCTTTATAGTACCGGACTGGGAATTGAATAAGACAAGCTCTCCTGGGATATAGTGATAGGGGAAATTAGAGGGTTTAAACCTGCTATACACCTCAGTTCCGTTTTCGTTCAATATCTGTATCCAAAGCTGGTTTTCCTTTAGATTGTCTATATACTTACTATCAATGTATATTTTGCCATCCTTTAGCTCTATATTTTGTCTGAAATTATGAAAAAATTCGGATGGGTTTACGGATTTTCCATAATACTTGACTACATTGTCCTTATTCTTGAAAAAATATATGAAACTGCTGATGAAATTAAACGCCACCAGACAGTAAGATACAACAAGCACTGTTATCAGAATGGCAGCCAAAAACCGTCCTGTAATCTTCCACTTCATAAAAACCTCCTGTTTACTAATCATACAAGCACAATGGCGTGGTATGACGGTGCATGCTTCTATTCGGTTTTGGCGGATAGCTTGTAGCCTAATCCTTTTATAGTCTTAATGTATTTCGGGCTACTGGGGTCATCCTCAATTTTTTCTCTTAGGTGGCAGATATGGACCATTATTGCATTGTCATAACCGATATATTCCTCTCCCCAGACGTCATCGCAAAGCTTACGCTTGCTTATAACCCTGTTGCGGTTTTCTACCATGTATAATAATAGTTGATACTCCTTTGCTGTAAGCGCCAATGGTTTTCCGGACTTTTTGACTTCTCCTGTACCTGGGTTAAGCTCGATATTACCAAAGGCTATTACCTTATCAAGCGTATTTCCATTTTTTTCTATACCAAGAAGCTGGCTCCTTCTGAACTGGGCTTTTATACGGAAAGCTACTTCCTTTGGACTGAAGGGTTTGGTTACATAGTCGTCGCCGCCAATGCCTATACCGAGGATTTTGTCTACATCGTCGGATTTGGCAGACAGAAAAATAATCGGCACAAGGGTAAATTCCCTGAGCTTCCTGCATACCTCGTATCCATCTATATCGGGAAGCATTATGTCGAGAACAATTATGTCAGGGGCATAAACCTTACATGCCTCAATACCTTTTAAACCTGAAGCAGCTTTATATATACGTCTGAACCCTTCTTTGAGAAGTACTGTCTCCAGTAAGTTCAAAATATCTGTTTCATCATCAATGATAAGTATCTTCTTATCAGATATGCCTTCTATATTTATCATTCCGGACCCCCATACAGATATGCCTTAAAACCGGAAGAGGTTTTATAAAATATATTTCTCTGGTCTTCCGGGTTAATCAGGCGTTACATATTCATACTACCGTTTTCAGTATACAATAAAAATGTTGTGTGTTCCATAAAAACTAAATTTGATCCTTTTTCTTTGATTTCCTTTTATTTGCTTCCAATAAAGCAAAATATATACAGAAAATTACTGCTACCATGATTGGTGTATCCATACTTATCCTCCTTTCAAACCTTGCTCCTTAATATTGGTTCTTTGATTTTTTCTTTACTTGACTTCATATATAAATTATATAAACCAAACCTTAAGCGATTATTTTTCCAATCTTAAGATTACCTTAACAACGGAGATTTTGGAGGAATTTGGACGAAACTGCTATGAGCCTCAATTTTGACATGAATGCTTCAGTATATTAAAATAGTAATGTATAAATCTTATGTTGTTGCTGTATATTATGTAAACCATGGCGCATATAGGAATATTTACTTTATTCCAATAAAATACTGCCGGGACAACATTAAACATTATTGCACTAAATCCAATTCACTCAGGGAAGAGGTAATAGAGAAATCATGAATAATACTAGAAATAGATATCAGGGTACATACAGTAAAAGAGTAAAGAGAAACAATCAGAAGAAAAGAAAGAAATTTATCAGGGCACTTTTGATAATCTTAGCCGCTTTAGCAATAATTGCAGTATTTTTATCAAAGGTTACATCGGCTAGTTTCTTTATAGCATATCTGATAGAGATTTCCGCAGTATTCGGTCTTATGAGTATTGCTTCATACATAAGGTCCAAGAATAGGAAGGCTGGGAAAAGCTTACCTAAAAAGAGCATGACAACTGCCATGAATAGAATTGACACAAGCCCTGTCCGGGAGTTGAAGAGGTATAGTGAAGGATCATATACAAATCGCAGTAAAAAAAGCAATTTTGACTGGGTACTGGAAGGCAGGCAGGAGAATGCTGCTGCAATAGAAATTGTAGACAACCCTGGTGTTGAGAACAAAAAAAGTGAGATACGGGAAGAAAGGAAATTTGTTCCGTACAGATCGCCTTTTGAGCCCATTAATCCTGTAAATAAACCCGTCGAACCATTTGAAGAAACTACTGCAGACGGGATAAATCCATGTGAGGCAAATACGAGTGTTGCAGAAGTTGAATACGTAGCAGAAAAAGAATCCGGAACTGACATAAGCATAATGTTTGATGACGCATCTTCAGGTATTGAGGGTGAGCAGGAGTTTGAAGCCGACGAAAAAAGATTTGTATTTGAGGATAGTGGCGGAATGGAGACAGTGGAAGAGGGCAATGAGCCTCAATATGATGAATATGGAACTGATAATCTGGGGCAGGATAATTCTTGTGATGTTACCCCTCAAAAAACGTGTAGCAGACTGCTGAATGAAGAGAATGCCGGAAAGCCCAGAGTGGTGAGGTTGATAAGAAGAGCGAAGGGGACAGTCGGCATTGCAGTAGCAGGCGCTGATAACCGCAGCAGGGAAATAAAAAGACAGGAGAGCATAATACTTCCTCCGACAGATATCCTCAAAACACATGAAGCGACAGACAAAGATAAGCACTTGATGTCTGAAGCGGATTATAATGCAGAGAAGCTTGTCGAGACACTGGCAAGTTTCGGAGTAGGGGCAAAAGTAGTAAATGTAAGTAAGGGACCTGCAGTTACAAGATATGAGTTGCAGCCCAATATCGGGGTAAAGGTCAGCAAGATTGTTAACCTTGCGGATGATATAGCACTAAACCTGGCGGCTACTGCAGTCAGGATAGAGGCCCCAATACCGGGGAAAGCAGCAATTGGAATAGAAATACCGAATAAGGAAGTAATGTCTGTATTATTGAGAGATGTTATAGAGTCTGAAGAGTTTGTCCGCCACTCTTCAAAGCTTGCTTTTGCCGTAGGTAAGGATATATCAGGCAATACGGTCGTTGCTGACATAGCAAAAATGCCGCATCTTCTGATAGCCGGAGCAACAGGTTCCGGAAAGAGTGTATGTATTAACACGCTGATAGCCAGCATCTTATATAAGGCTTCACCTTCTGAAGTAAGGTTACTGATGATTGATCCTAAGGTGGTAGAATTGAACGTATATAATGGGATACCTCATCTGCTCATTCCTGTAGTAACAGATCCCAAAAAAGCAGCAGGCGCTTTAAATTGGGCTATACAGGAAATGACCAGCAGGTATAAGCTGTTTGCTGATAATAATGTAAGAGACCTGAAGGGGTTTAATAATCTGATCAGGCAGAGAAATGAGGGAGAGCAGCTCCCGCAGATAGTAATAATAATAGATGAGCTTGCTGATCTTATGATGGTGGCACCAAATGACGTCGAGGATTGTATATGCCGTTTGGCTCAGATGGCAAGAGCAGCTGGAATGCATCTGGTTATAGCAACTCAAAGACCTTCTGTCGATATTATTACAGGAGTCATAAAAGCAAATATTCCTTCACGGATATCCTTTGCAGTTACTTCACAGGTAGATTCAAGGACTATTTTGGATATGGCAGGAGCAGAAAAGCTGCTTGGACGCGGTGATATGCTGTTTAGCCCGATAGGGGAGCCAAAACCTATAAGGGTACAAGGCGCTTTTATATCGGATAAGGAAGTAGAATCGATAGTTGATCATCTTAAAGCTTCTTCAACAGTTGAATATGATGAGGAAATACTGCAGAAGATCGAAAAAACCTCTGAACCGGGCCAGGTAGAATCGGATGGTGATGATGAACTTTTGCAGCAGGCTATAGATATGGTCATAGACTGCGGACAAGCATCATCATCCCTGATTCAACGAAAGTTCAAGGTAGGCTATGCTAGGGCGGCAAGGATTGTGGATCAGATGGAGGCATGGGGTGTGGTAAGTGCATCCGACGGAAGCAGCAAGGCAAGAAGAGTATTGATTACCAGACAGGAATGGGAAGACTTGAATGCATAAACCTATGGAAAAATGTGTTCAGTAAAAATGTAAAACTTCCTCTTGACTTTATGTCAGGCTATCTGCTACAATATAAAAGCGCGTTAGGTGAGACGTGCATATGGCGGCGTAGCTCAGTTGGCCAGAGCATGCGGTTCATACCCGCAGTGTCGTTGGTTCAAATCCGACCGCCGCTACCATACGGCCCATTGGTCAAGTGGCCTAAGACACCGCCCTTTCACGGCGGTAACAGGGGTTCGAATCCCCTATGGGTCACCATTCAGTTGACAGTTGTAAGCTGTTAACTGATTTACGGGCGCTTAGCTCAGCTGGGAGAGCACCTGCCTTACAAGCAGGGGGTCATAGGTTCGAGCCCTATAGTGCCCACCAAAAAAAGAGAAGTATCAAATTTAATTTGATACTTCTCTTTTTTTGTATAATCTTAGATAAGATGATGAGGAGCAATCATGAAATTATCATGCCTGCTCTCAGCCTATTCACAGTTTCCATGCCTTTTAGGGCTTCTACTATTTTCAACGCGAATTCAAGGCATGTACCCGGCCCACGGGAGGTAATTATTTTTCCATCAGTGATGGTAGTAATTTCCTTTGAACAAATATTTGCGCCGGTTAAGTTTGATTCGCATCCAGGATAGCATACGGCGGATTTATCCTGGAGGAGGCCCAGCCTACCCAGAACAGTCGGTGCGGCACAAATGGCAGCCAGCCACTTTCCCTGCTCAGAAAAATTCCTGATTTCTTCTTTAAGGCCTGTGTGGTTATTCAGGTTTTCTGTCCCCGGCCCGCCACCTGGAAGTATTATCATATCTGCAGAGGAATAATCCGCATCTTCAAACAGAATATCTGAAATTACCTTAATATCGTGTACTCCATGCACTTCTTTCCTGCCGGTAATTGATACCGTCTGGGTTTCTATGCCGGCTCTCCGTAAAATATCCACTACACTTATTGCTTCGATTTCTTCAAACCCGTCTGCCAAATGTAGATATACCTTCATATATTAACCTCCTATATCCCCTCACTTTACTTTTTATCCTGAAGCTTTGGTTTTAGCACGACTGTAGCCAGTGGAGGAATTCGCATACCTACAGAGTAAGGCTTCCCGTGAGTAGCGATCTCTTCTGCCTGCAAGCCGCCGCAGTTGCCTACGTTACTGCCTCCGTATATCTCAGAGTCACTATTTAGTATTTCCTCGTAATAACAGTCAAATGGTACTCCTATACGGTAATGATCATATACTACCGGAGTAAAGTTGCATACAAAAATCAGCATATCATGCCAGTCTTTACCCTTGCGCAGAAATGATACTATACTGTGGTCCGAATCGTTACAGTCAATCCATTCGAAACCGTCATAGCTGAAGTCTACTTCGTATAACGCTTTCTCAGTCCTGTACAGCCTGTTCAGATCCCGTACATAAGCCTGCATTTTTCTGTGCATATCATAATCCAAGAGCAGCCAGTCCAAGCCGGTTTTGTATTTCCACTCAATGAACTGTCCGAACTCACAGCCCATGAACATCAATTTTTTACCCTGGTGACCATACATAAACCCGTAGCTGTTCCTTAAGCCGGCAAACTTTTGCCAGTAGTCCCCCGGCATTTTATTAAGCATTGAACATTTTCCGTGAACAACTTCGTCATGCGACAGAACCAGTATGAAATTTTCCGAATACGCATACATGATGGCAAATGTCAATAAGTTGTGATGGTACTTTCTGTATATGGGATCCATGCTTACATATTTCAAAAAGTCATTCATCCAGCCCATATTCCACTTAAAAGAGAAGCCGAGGCCGCCCATGTAAGGTGGCTTTGATACCAACGGCCAAGATGTGGATTCTTCTGCTATCATCATTACTCCGGGGAAATAGCTGTACACAGTATGATTCAACTGACGTATGAATTCTACAGCATCAAGATTTTCTCTTCCTCCGTACTTATTGGCAATCCATTCACCGTGATTTTTTCCGTAATCAAGGTACAGCATGGATGCTACAGCATCGACCCTTAAACCGTCAATATGATATTTTTCAAACCAGAAAACTGCGTTGGAAACTAAAAAATTTCTTACTTCATTTCTTCCGTAGTTAAAGATGTGTGTTCCCCAATCAAGGTGTTCACCCTGCCTGCAATCCTCATGTTCATAGAGGGCAGTTCCGTCAAAGCGGGCAAGGCCATGACCGTCTTTCGGAAAATGTGCGGGAACCCAGTCAACTATTATTCCGATTCCATTCTGATGGAGCTTATCAACAAAATACATAAAATCCTTTGGCTCACCATACCTGCTGGTAGCAGCAAAGTATCCTGTAACCTGGTATCCCCACGAGCCATCAAACGGATGCTCTGATACGGGGAGTATTTCTATATGTGTATATCCCATTTCTTTTACATATTCAACGAGTTGGTCGGCTAATTCCCTATAGGAGAAAAAGCCGTTATCATCATCGTCAATTTTCTTCTTCCACGATCCGAGGTGTAGCTCATAAATTGAAACGGGTTTTTCCAGTATATTTGAATTTTCCCTTTCCTTAATCCAGTCTTTATCTCCCCACTGGTAGCCTTCTATATCATATACTATGGAAGCCGTGTCCGGTCTTAATTCTGCATAGAAAGCATATGGATCCGCTTTTTTATATATCTCCCCAAAGTGAGTCTTTATTTCATATTTATATACATCACCCTTGCATATACCCGGAATAAATATCTCCCAAACACCGGAACAGCCAAGGTTTCTCATCTGATGCCTTCTACCGTCCCATTGGTTGAAGTTTCCGACTACACTTACGCGTTTGGCACAAGGTGCCCAGACAGCAAACAGAGTACCGTCAACCCCATTGACTTTACAGATATGCGCTCCAAGTTTTTCATATATTTTATGGTGATTGCCTTCGTTGAAAAGATGTATATCATAATCAGATATGACCGGCAGGAAACTATAGGGGTCCGATATTGAAAATGTATTGTTTTCATAATCGGTAACTTCCAGCTTGTACTGAAAAAAATCATTTTTATCTTTTATTAATACCTCAAAGAAACCCTGTTCATTGATTTTTTCCATTAGATACTTTCTTCCACCTGCATCATCAATTACATAAATATCTTTTGCATTAGGAAAGAATGCCCTTATGGCATATACTTCCCTATTTTCTTTTTTCATCTCTACTTTATGTATACCTAGCACATTGTAGGGATCTCTATGCTCTCCGGCTATAATACATGTTATTTCCTCAATATTTGCTGTTGTATTCATCTTTTACCTCTCTTATCCATAGTCTCAAAGTATTGAATATTATTATATGGAATAGCTGAGAAAGAAATTTTTTCATAACATGATACTAATACTATTAAATATGTTTGATTAATTCTAATTGCAAGTTTCGCTGATGCCTTAAGTCACTACACAAGCAATTCAAATCAACTAGCGCAACAAGTTAATTTAGAATAAAGTAATCATGTTAAAATCTTATATTATTATATAAAATTATACAATAGATATGTAGTAAATATACGGTATATTAAAATTTGCTGATATACAGCCATAAGTAAAAACGGCTGGAAGGCTTTAATGTTAAGCCTTCCAGCCGTTTTTACTTTGCTAGACCTGAATTTTCTATTCCATTCATTATTGCCTTGGCAATTTTTTCTCTGAAACTTTTCTGAGTTAAAAGTTTACGTTCTTCTTTATTTGTAATAAAAGCGGTTTCCACCAATACACCAGGGATGCTTGAATTTTTTAATATGTAGAAATTTGCTGTTCTAATACTATTTCTGGGCCGCTGCTTACCATTTACCTTCAAGTTGTTAAGCTCTTTCTGGATACTTAATGCGAGGGCTTTAGACTTTGAACTTTTAGAATTATAAAATACAATAGACCCTTTCATTGCCGGATTCTTGGGGAGACTGTTAACGTGTACGCTTACAAACAATCTGGCTTTACTTTTACCTATAATATTAACTCTGGCATCCAGCTCTCTTTTTTCTATGGGGCCTCTGAGGCTTGAGAGCTTATATAGGGAAATATCCCTCGACCGGGTCATTAACGCATCATAATTTTTATTTTCCAAGTACGACTCAAGCATCTTTGAAATATCGAGATTCACTTCCTTTTCGACCACGGATCCCTTTGAAGTTCCGGGATCCCTCCCTCCATGGCCTGCATCTATAACTATTTTAATTCCTGATTTACTCTGCTGGCTGGAAGTATTGGTTCTTTTCAAAAGGGTGTTTATGCGGTTGAGTGTTATAGTTCCTGCATTGCCTGTCGGGGATATTTTATGTTTTTTCTGAAAGCTGATTACTGCAGATTCTGTTGCTTCTCCGAAATAGCCTGTTAAACTCGAGTTGAAGAAACCTAAAGATTTTAAATCCTTTTGAAGCTGCAATACTTTACTCCCACTCATTCCCTGCTTGAGTAAATCCGAGCTTCCCGCACCGAGAACGGTTTGGTACGGCGTAATCATGAATAGAAATGCCAGTAAAAAAACCAAGGGCAAAATCCTTCTCCTAGATCGGAAAAACATAGAATAACCCCCTCTTTTATGTCTGTGAGGATGATAGAATCCGGTTAGAATATTAGTTTACCATAACTAAATATTATGGTAAACTGTATTTTCTTGAAGTTAAATGTAACATAATTATACTATAAAGGTCGAATTTTGTAAATTTTTGATATTAATAAGTGAAAAAAATTTCTTGTATATTTGCATTTATTGTGATAAAATGACTATTCGTAAATCCTTGCTCTGCACATATGATGCAGGGCCATAGTCCGGGAGGAGGTGAAGTAGAATGATGAACAAATACGAAACTATTTTCATCATCAATACTGAAATTGGGGAAGAAAGCGTTAAGGCTCTTGTTGAAAAATTCAAGAACATGCTGGAAACTTCAACCCAATTGGAAAATATTGATGAATGGGGAAAAAGAAAGTTGGCATATCCTATAAACGATCTCAACGAAGGCTATTATGTACTGGCAAACTTCAGTGCAGAATCCAATTTCCCACAAGAACTTGAAAGAGTATATAAAATAACCGATGGTATCATCAAATATATTGTTATAAGGAAAGAAAATTAAGGTGATTTTATGAATAAGGTTATTTTAATGGGGAGGCTTACCAAAGAGCCCGAACTCAGATACACAAGCACAAACAATACAGCTGTTTGCAGCTTTACTCTTGCTATAGACAGAAAGTTTTCCAAACAGGGTGAAGAGAAGCAGGCAGATTTTATACCTGTAGTTGCTTGGAGCAAACTGGGCGAGTTTTGCGGGAAGTACTTTCAAAAAGGCCGCCAGGTAGTTGTTGTAGGCAGAATTCAAACCAGAACCTGGGACGATAGTGAAGGCAAAAAACACTATGTAACCGAGGTAGTAGCTGAGGAGGCGTACTTCGCTGACAGTAAAAAAGGAGAAGGAATGCCCTCAAGAAATACAGGTGGAGCAGGCTCTGACCAGACGGACGGGTTTTATCCGATAGACGACGATGATGAACTTCCGTTTTGAGCAGGACCTGTAGGTGATAGGATACAGTGACGGGCAACAGAATAAGTGATACGTATTTGTTGACCATACTGTAAGTTTAACGATTATATTTATTAGACGATAAATAATTCTCTATGGGTACATATGCAGCAGCCTGTTAAGGATTGCTGAAAGTTATGATCGCATAGATAGAAATTATTGTGGAAGGAGGTTTTGAACCATGCCAGGACCAAAAAGGGATAGAAATAACAGAGATTCCTATGATAAGGGCGAAGGTAAAGGCGGAATGAGGATGAGAAGGGCAAAGAGAAAAATTTGTGCCTTCTGTGTTGATAAAGTAACCGATATAGACTATAAGGAAGTTGCAAAAGTAAGAAAGTTTATTTCTGAAAGAGGAAAGATACTTCCAAGAAGAATATCAGGAAACTGTGCTAAACACCAACGTCAACTGACTGTAGCTATAAAGAGGGCAAGACATATTGCATTACTTCCGTATACAGCAGAATAAAAACAGCCCCCTGTTAGTGATGAAAGCTAACAGGGGGTTTTTATAACAGTTGGTACGGCAGCATTTGCTAGTAAAAACGGGTTGGAAATAAAAAGATTTAGTGGTACTATTAAATTCGGAATAAAAAAGGATTCAAAGATTCCTTTTTACTTGTACATAGTATGATCGTGGTTTGCCGGATATTTTTCTGGATAGAATTTAAAACGGGGCTTATTGAGGTGTTTATGCGGAAGATAGGTTTTTTAGGTCCTAAAGGTACCTTCTCACATGAGGCAGCTTTAGAGTATATTAAGAAAAGGGAGATTGGATATACAGCTTGTGACTTCAATTCCATTACGGATACGCTGCTTGCCGTACAAAGAGGGGAGATCCATGAAGCAATAGTCCCCATAGAAAATTCACTGGAGGGTGCAATAAATGTAACACTTGATACTATTGCATTTGATGTGGATCTGAAAATTATGGCTGAGGAAATAATAGCCGTAAGACCAAACCTCCTCGTAAAAAAAGGAACCAGGATTGAAGACATAAAATGCATACTGTCACATCCTCAGCCTATAGGACAGTGCATTAAGTATATAGGATCAAGATTTCCCGGAGCCCAGGTGAAAAGTGTTTACAGTACGGTAGGGGCTGTAGAGGAAGTGCTGGAGGGGAATGGCGATTTAGCGGCTATCGGTACTATCGCTGCGGCGGAAGCATATGGGTTGGATATATTAGACAGAAACATTCAAGATGGGGAGAATAACTTTACAAGGTTTGTTGTCGTGTCTGGTCAGGATAGTGAGAGAACCGGTGATGACAAAACTTCTATTGTATTTTCGACTGAAAATAAACCGGGAAGTTTATACAGGATACTGGATATTTTTAATTTATGGGATATAAATATGACCAGGATTGAATCAAGACCTGCAAAAAACCAACTGGGAAGATATATATTTTTTGTTGATATTATAGGACACAGGAGTGACGATGACGTGAGAGACGCACTTACAATGGTACAGAAAAAAACGTCATTTTATAAATTCCTTGGATCGTATCCGGTGTTTAGGAGCTAAGCTGCAGGAGTAAAGCAAATAGCCGGAAGCCGGGAATTTGGTTTACAAATCAAGGCTTTATAGTTGGTATTGTTTGGGAAATTGAACAAGAATACCCGTTTTAGTGGTATAATATTAGGACAATTATGTTAGGTTGAAGTTTTTTGTTAACTACTAATTGTTAATTGTCAACTGATTACGGGGTGAATAAATGGGTGTTTTTGATAAAGAGATTGATATTACCAGGAACATAAAGATTATTGAATGGCTAAAAAGCGAACTCCTGACCGATATGGCAAATCTTTTCAAAATACTGGTAAACGGCATGAAGGAAGAAATACATGATTCTATAGCGGATACCATATCCAATATAATCTTAATATCGTATCTGCTTGGCAGAAGATTGGGTATCAGCTACAATTCAATAGAGATGAAGATAGAGAATAAAGTGAAACTGGGACTGGTTGAGAACCACGATGTGGAAAAGTACTACGGAGATCTTTCCGAACTTTCAAAGCATCTGAACAGCTCCAGATATAAAATTAAGAAGTAACTGATTTGATTTTGCCTACAAACAGGGAGCTATAGTCAGGCAGCCTGAAAACGGAGTTAATCCGAAACTTCTAACAAGGATTGTTTAGACTTTCAGGTTGCAGTATTAGGAGAAAGCTATGGATAATAAAAAAATTTCTGGCATTTTTGTACCACGCGCAAGTTTCTACCTATGGATAATTTTTGTATTACTGATTATTGTGACCATATTGCAGTGGCAGGTGGCCATACCGGGATATCTGCTCTTAATCGCTCTTTTCTACTACAATTTCAGATCAAGCTATGTAAGGCAGCGTGAAATCACCAGGTATATAGAAAATCTTACATTTAATATAGATTCAGCTACTAAAGATACCCTGCTGAATTTTCCAATGCCTCTGGTGGTAGTAGAACTGAATGGTACAATTATTTGGTACAATTCTTCATTCAGGAAGATTTTCGATGGCGAAGAGCTTTTGGAAAAAACTATAAGTTCTTTTGTCGGAGAGCTGCATCCTGAAAACCTTATCGATGAAAAGACTAATATCTGTAAGGAGATAGAAATAAATAACCGTCATTATTGTGTGCTTGGCAATATTGCGAAAGTTGAAGACAAGAATAATAAGGATGAGTATATTCTTTTGCTTTACCTGGTTGACAACACTGAGCTGATAGAAACAAGGAAGTTATACAATGATGAAAAACCTGCTATAGGAATCATAATTATAGATAATTACGATGAACTGATGCAGAGTATGGAGGATTCCAGCCAGCCACAAATGCTTGCCGAGATAGAAAGAAAAGTTGTACAGTGGGTAGGATTTACAGGCGGCATAATCAAGAAGTTTGAAAGGGATAAGTATCTTTTTGTATTTGAATATAAACATCTGAAGGATTTTGAGGAAAAAAAATTCGAGATCCTTGATATTGTAAAGGAAATAAATATCGGTAACAGGATTCCTGTAACACTAAGTCTTGGTTTCGGAATAAACGGAGGCACACTGCTTGAAAACTTTAAGTATGCTGCAGCATCCATAGATATTGCGCTGGGAAGGGGCGGCGACCAGGTAGTTCTTAAAGATGGAGAGAGCTTCAGTTTCTATGGCGGGAAAACCAGGGAGCTGGAAAAGAGGACCAGGGTAAAGGCAAGAGTCATTGCATATGCTTTGCGAGAGCTTATGGATCAGGCATCTTCAGTCATGATTATGGGGCACGAAAATGCGGACATAGATTCTCTGGGATCAGCTCTGGGACTATACAGGATTGCAAAGAACAGGGAGAAGGATGCATACATAGTACTGAACTATTCCAATCCGACTATAGACAGCATGGTATCCAAAATACAAAAAAGTAATGAATATGAGGGCTTGTTCATTGGAAGAGTAGAGGCCTTGGAAAAGATAAACACAAAAACACTGCTGATAATTGTTGATACGCATAGGCCAGGATTTACAGAGTGCCCGGAATTGCTCAACTACACTGACCAGATAGTAGTTATCGACCATCACAGAAAAGGAGCGGATTTTATCCAGGATGCAGTTCTGACTTATCAGGAAACTTATGCATCTTCAACCTGTGAGCTTGTCACTGAAATTCTCCTGTACGTAGAAGAAAAGGTCAAACTGAAGTCTATCGAGGCAGAGTCTCTATATGCGGGAATTGTTGTGGATACTAAAAACTTTACATTCAAAACCGGGGTAAGAACCTTTGAAGCAGCATCATACCTCAGGAGGCAGGGGGTGGACACTGTTGCGGTGAGGCAGCTTTTCCAGAATGACCTGAAAACCTATATCAATATTTCCAATGTTGTAAAAGACGCTGAAATAATTAATGATAAAATAGCAATATCCATCTGTCCTCCTAACACAAAGAATGCACAGCTTATAGCTGCACAGGCTGCGGACCAGCTTTTGACCCTTTCGGGGCTTGTTGCTGCATTTGTATTAAGCTATGCAAATAGCGAAGTTTTTATAAGCGGCAGATCCCTTGGAGATGTGAATGTTCAGGTAATCCTGGAAAAACTGGGTGGTGGAGGGCATCTGACTGTTGCAGGAGCACAGCTTCAGGATATTTCGATAGAAGAAGCCAAAGATAAACTTAAGTATGCTATAATTGAATATATGGACGAGTGCAATAATAGTGAAAAATAAATTTTAGATGCAAAGATAAATCAAAAGTAGAGGTTAGAATAATATCTGTCTCTAGCTGAGCTTATAATGGAGGTTGCTATGAAGGTTATATTAAAACAGGATGTCAAAGGGATGGGAAAGAAAGAAAGCATGGTTGAAGTCAGCGACGGGTATGCAAGGAATTACCTGATACCAAGAGGCCTGGCTGTAGAGGCTAATGCTACAAACATCAATGTTATGAATACTAAAAAGGAAGCCGAACGTTCAAAGAAGGAAAGAGAACTTGCAAGTGCTAAAGCTTTGGCAGAAAAAATCAAAAACATTACGGTTGTTATTAAGACTAAGGCAGGAGAAAACGGAAAGCTTTTCGGTTCTATTACAAGTATGGATATAGCCGGCAAGCTTAAAAGCGATTTTGGACTTGATATAGACAAGAAAAAGATTCAGCTACAGGATGCGATAAAAGCATTGGGAACTACAGAGGTGGAAGTAAAGCTTTACCCTGAAGTAAGTGCAAAGCTTATGGTAAAAATCGAGCAGGGACAATAAAAGAAGGTTAAGGCTAAGGTTAAGGTTAGGGGATATCGGCATAAAATCTGAGACTATCAAAAGCAAATCTGAACCTCAACCTGTTTAGCTACCGGAGGGAGCTAAATAATCATGGATATTAATGCTTTAGGTAGAATTCCGCCCCATAATATACAGGCCGAACAGTCGGTTCTGGGGTCGATGCTTTTGGACAAAGAGGTAATACCAAACGTAACAGAGATACTTAAAAGTGAAGATTTTTACAGAGAAGACAATAGGGAAATATTTGATGCTATTCTTGACCTTTTTAACAGAGCTGAGCCTATTGATTTGATTACGGTATCTGAACAATTGAAGCTTAGAGGCACATTAGAAAGTGTAGGAGGATTGGAGTATCTTACAAACATAGCTACATCTGTTCCAACCACCACCAATGCCCGTCACTATGCAAAAATTGTCGAAGAGAAATCAATTCTCAGGAGTCTGATAAGAGCATCGTCAGATATTCTGAATATGGGCTATGAAGCTGCAGAGGAAGTATCGTATGTCCTTGACAGAGCTGAAAAGAATATTTTTGATATACTTCAAAAGAGAAACCTGCAGGGATTTGCACCTATTAAGGATGTACTTGTAGATACCTTTAACAAGCTTGAAGAATTATATAACAGCAAAGGGGTTGTAACAGGTATACCCACAGGTTTCACAGATCTTGACTATAAAACTGCGGGGCTCCACAATTCAGACCTTGTTCTTATTGCTGCCAGACCTGCCATGGGGAAAACTGCTTTTGTACTGAATATTGCACAGTATGCTGCTGTACATGCAAAGGTACCTGTTGCTATTTTCAGTTTGGAAATGTCAAAAGAGCAGCTTGTAAACAGAATGCTTTGCTGTGAAGCGATGGTGGACAGCCAGAGAATGAGAACCGGAAAGCTGGAGGATGATGACTGGCAGAAGATTGCACGTGCCCTGGGTCCTCTTTCGGAGGCTCCGATATACATAGACGATACTCCCGGAACTTCAATTATGGAGATACGTGCGAAATGCAGAAGGCTAAAGCTGGAAAAAAACTTAGGAATGATTGTTATAGACTACCTGCAGCTTATGCAGGGAAGGGGTAAAAACGAGAGCAGGCAGCAGGAAATTTCTGAGATTTCAAGATCACTTAAGATTTTGGCAAAAGAACTGAGTGTTCCGGTACTTACTCTGTCCCAGTTAAGCCGTGGACCTGAATCAAGAACTGATCATAGGCCTATGCTCAGTGATTTGAGAGAATCCGGAGCTATCGAGCAGGACGCAGATATAGTTATGTTCCTCTACAGGGACGACTACTATAATCCTGAGACAGAAAAGAAAAATATAGCTGAAGTTATACTGGCTAAACACAGAGCTGGCTCTACTGGAACAGTTGAGCTCGTGTGGCTTGGACAATATACCAAGTTTGCAAACCTGGAAAAGTTCAGGGCATAAAATATTGGATGGATAAAGAGGCAGTAATGCTTAGTTAATCAGTTGGAAATTATGAGTATAGAAAAGAAAGTTTTGAACACAATCAGAAAATTTAATCTGGTACAGAGTGGCGAGAGTATCATTGTAGGGGTCTCAGGAGGCCCTGATTCGGTATGCCTCCTTCATGTACTCCATACGCTGATAGGTGAGCTGAATATAAATAATATTTACGCCGTACATATAAACCATATGCTGAGAGGCGATGAATCACGCCTTGATGAGGAATATGTAGTTGATTTGTGTGAAAAGCTAGGAATAAGGCTGTTTTCCAAATCTTTTGATATTAAAGCTATTTCACGGGGAAAGAGTATATCTATCGAGGAAGCCGGCAGGGAGGTACGCTATGGTCAATTTGAAGCTGTATCTGCTGAAGTGGGGGCAGAAAAGATTGCAGTAGCGCATAATAGGAATGATCAGGCAGAAACTGTGCTGATGCATATTATCAGAGGAGCCGGACTTGAAGGACTCCAGGGTATGGAATTTAGAAGGGGCAGGATTATCAGGCCTCTTATGGAAATAGAACGAAGTGATATAGAAAAATATTGTAGTGAGAAAAGGCTAAATCCCAGAACGGACAGCTCAAATCTGAAAAATATATATACAAGGAACAAAGTCCGTCTTGATCTGATTCCTTTTATTGATAACCTGTTCAAGACTGACATAACCGACAAGCTTGTAAAAGCATCTGTTCTTTTAAGGGATGACAATAATTATATTAATGCGAACGTATCAAGAATATTTGATCAATGTGTTATCAGCAGGAGCAGGCAGGATATACAACTAGATATTTCTGCAATCAATAGTCAACATCCTGCCATTAAAAAAAGATTGGTCCGTAATGCTGTCAGAGAAGTAAAAGGAGACCTGAAGGGCATAGAAAATATTCATATAGAGGGCACAATAGCTGTTATTCAATCGGGGAAAACTGGTATTGAAATACACCTGCCTTTTAATATACGTGTCAGGAAGTCCTATAACATATTGAGGATATTTCTGCATAATGGGTCTGAGCAGGTTGATACAGCTTTTGACAGAAGCTTAAACGTTCCGGGTCAAACAGTTGGAGAAAATCAAGATACTTTCATAAAAGCAGAAATAGAAGAAATGATAAAGGATAAAGACTATAACAAAGATGCTCAGTACAGTTTAGCGAAATATTTTGATTATGAAAAGCTAAAAACAGGAATAAGTATAAGGACCCGGAAAGAAGGGGATATTTTCAAACCATATAAGTCTAATGGTACAAAAAAACTAAAAGAATATTTTATTGATAATAAAATTCCAAAGGAAGAAAGAGCCAGAATTCCAGTTATTGCAAAAGGTAATGAGATAGTCTGGATTATTGGGCATAAAATAAGTGATAAATTTAAAGTAACTGAAAATACTAAAAGTATATTAAAATTAGAATATATAAAACTAAGTGAGGAGAATACATAATGGAAGGTATAAAAGGTGTTTTGGTAAGCAGGGAAGCTCTAAATCAAAAAATCAAAGAACTGGGACAGAAGATTTCGCAGGACTATGAAGGTAAGGATTTGGTTTTAGTCGGCGTTTTAAAGGGTGGTTTTGTTTTTTTAGCGGATTTAATGAGAGAAATAACTATTCCTGTTGATATGGATTTTATATCTGTTTCAAGCTACGGAAATTCAACCAGGTCGTCAGGAGTGGTAAGAATTATAAAGGACATAGATATAAATATTACAAACAAGCATGTGCTGATTGTTGAAGATCTTGTTGATACAGGACTTACGCTTAAACACCTGAAGGAGCTGCTGAATACCAGAGGGCCTCTGAGTGTAAAAATATGTACTGCTCTTGATAAGCCTTCGAGAAGAAAAGTTGAAATAGATGTTGATTATGAAGGTATAGTAATTCCTGATGAGTTTGTTGTGGGTTATGGGTTGGATTGTGCAGGTAAGTACAGGAATCTCCCTGAGGTGTGCACATTAGATCCTAACATGTTTAAGAAATAATGTCTGAAATGCTTGTATTTATAGCATGTAAATTTTATTTTACTTTGGGATTTATTGTGTTTTAATTACGTTTATGTTAATATTATATAAATAAATTACGGGTTGGGAATATATAATTTAATATGAAAGCCTTGGTAAATTGTTTCAGACTTTTTGATGAACCGGGCCAAATGAGTTCATATACCGCTTTGGCAGAATCTTAGTATAAATGAACTTCTATACCGGTTTATTACTATGATAATACTAAAAAATAAAATACCACGGATTTCTGTATGAGCCATACTATAGTAATAACTTCTAAATGAGGAGGGAGCTATTTGAAATATTTCAAGGGATTAAGCTTTTATATAGTACTTTTCGTAATCATAATCTTTATTCTAATGGTGCTTCAAGGCGGCGGCGGTCCTACTGTTATGAAGTATTCCGAGCTGCTGAACGAGATTCAGAGCGGTAATGTAAATAGTATAGAATTACAGGGCGATAAAGCCACGGTTACACTTAATAAGCCACCTGCAGGCAATGCCGGAAACAAATTTACAGTTTATGTTTCTTCGGTCGATAGATTTACGGATCTTGTTACAAATTCTATTACTGCGGGTAAAGTTAAGAGCTTCCAGTTTCAGCCTCCACCATCACCACCTTGGTGGGTAGCGATACTTCCTACCATAGGATTAATAGTGATATTTGTACTGTTCTGGGTGTTTTTCCTACAGCAGTCCCAGGGCGGTGGCGGAAACAGGGTAATGTCATTCGGGAAAAGCAGAGCTAAAATGAGTACCGATGACAAGAAGAAAGTGACATTTGAAGATGTAGCCGGTGCTGATGAGGAAAAGGAAGAGCTGAAGGAAATAGTAGAATTTTTGAAACAACCTAAGAAATTTGTTGAATTAGGGGCGAGAATACCAAAGGGTGTACTCCTGGTGGGACCTCCGGGTACCGGTAAAACACTGCTTGCAAAGGCTGTTTCAGGAGAAGCTGGAGTGCCGTTTTTCAGTATAAGCGGATCTGATTTTGTGGAAATGTTTGTTGGTGTCGGTGCATCCCGTGTAAGAGACTTGTTTGATCAGGCAAAGAAGAATTCACCGTGTATAATTTTTATCGACGAAATCGACGCTGTCGGCAGACATAGGGGCGCAGGTCTGGGAGGCGGACATGACGAGCGTGAACAGACTCTAAACCAGCTGCTTGTTGAAATGGATGGTTTTGGCGTTAATGAGGGAGTTATAATACTGGCTGCTACAAACAGGCCTGATATACTTGATCCTGCACTTTTGAGACCCGGAAGATTCGACAGACGGGTTGTAGTAGGATTACCAGATATAAAGGGAAGAGAACATATACTAAAGGTGCATGCAAGAGGTAAGCCTTTAGGATCCGATGTACGACTTGATGATCTGGCAAAAACTACCCCGGGCTTTACCGGTGCTGACCTGGAAAACCTTTTGAATGAAGCCGCCCTACTGGCTGCAAGGAATAATAAGAAGCAGATAGGTATGGAAGAGATAAAAGAAGCATCTTTTAAAGTTGTTATGGGACCTGAAAAGAAGAGCAGGGTAATGAGTGAAAAAGAAAAGAAACTTACAGCTTATCATGAAGCAGGTCATGCACTGGCTGTAAAGATTATTTCCACGACTGACAAGGTAGACAGGATTTCGATTATCCCTGCAGGAATGGCAGGCGGATATACTGCCTATAAACCTGAGGAGGATAAGAGCTATCATACAAAATCTCAACTTCTTGAGCGTATAATAGTGGCACTTGGGGGAAGAGCTGCAGAACAGATAGTTCTTGGAGAAATAAGTACAGGTGCGGGCAGTGACTTGAAGACTGCTAATGGTGTTGCGAGAAGCATGATAACCAAATATGGTATGAGTGATAAGCTTGGAAATCTCATATTCGGTAATGAAAATGATGAAGTCTTTATCGGCCGTGACCTGGCACAGGCCAGAAATTACAGTGAGGAAGTAGCAGCAACTATAGACAGGGAAGTGAAGAGCATTATAGATGAATGCTACGATAAGACCATCAAAATGCTTCAGGATAACATCAATAAGCTTCATAAAGTGGCAGAAGCGCTCCTTGAGAAAGAGAAACTTGAGGGAGCCGAATTTGAAGAAATCATTGCAAGTGCATAAGTAATTACTTTTAGGAGAGGGAATAAAAACCTTCTCCTATTATATTTGTTGTAGGAGGTTATTATGGACAAATTTGGCTTGGATATAGGCTTGAAAGCTTCTATAGATATGAAGGTATCCGGAAAAGATACGGCACAAGCGGTAGGAAGCGGTGGTATAGACGTGTTTTCAACCCCGACTATGATAGCATTGATGGAAAAAGCGGCTCTTTCGGCAGTAGAACCGCACTTGCCTGCAGGCTATGCAACAGTCGGTACAATGGTAAATATAAAGCATATAGCAGCGACTCCTGTAGAAATGGAAGTAAATGCAGTCGCTGAACTTATTGCTGTGGATGACAAGAAGTTGACTTTCAAAATAGAAGCTTATGATAGTATGGAAAAAATAGGTGAAGGTTTGCATGAAAGGTATATAGTAAATACTGAAAAATTCAGGGATAAGGTATATAGCAAAGGTAAGTAAGTAGCGGAAATGGCCGAATGGGAAATTATGACGGATCACTGCCTATTTTGCGAGATTTTAGAGTGATTAATTTGTAATAAAGTGGGAAATTATTCTATATATTCTTGACGGATATATGTATATATGTTAAAGTGTGTATAATAAATGAATATGTTGTTGACCTTATCAAGAGAGGTGGAGGGACTGAGCCCTATGAAACCCGGCAACCGGCTTAAATGCAGCGGTGCCAATTCCTGCAAGGTGTAATTGCCTTGATAGATGAGGAGAAGGATTAGCCCTCTTCCTCAGGAAGAGGTTTTTTATTGTCCAGAAAAGTATTATTTGATAGGAGGAAATTAATTATGCCAAGAAGACTATTTACTTCAGAATCAGTTACGGAGGGGCATCCGGATAAAATCTGCGACCAGATCTCTGATGCAGTTTTAGATGCTATCTTTGCACAAGACCCCATGGCAAGGGTTGCTTGTGAAACTTCAGTGACAACAGGTATGGTGCTTGTAATGGGTGAAATTACTACCAACTGTTATGTCGACATCCCAGGTGTAGTAAGAAAAACTATAAAGGAAATTGGCTATGATAGAGCTAAGTATGGCTTTGACGGAGAAACTTGTGCAGTTTTAACATCTATTGATGGTCAATCCCCTGATATTGCCATGGGTGTGGATAAGGCTCTTGAAGCAAAAACCGGTGAAATGACTGATGCACAAATTGATGCAATAGGAGCAGGCGATCAGGGTATGATGTTTGGTTTTGCTTGTGACGAAACTCCAGAGTTGATGCCCATGCCTATAGCATTGGCACACAAGCTTGCTAAGAGACTTACAGACATCAGAAAAAACGGTACACTGAATTATCTCAGACCTGACGGTAAGTCACAGGTTACTGTAGAGTATGACGGGGACAAGCCTGTCAGAATCGATACAGTTGTAATTTCAACTCAGCACAGTCCTGACGTTGACCATGATACAATAGAAAAAGATATACTTGAATATGTTATAAAGCCAACAATACCTGCAAATCTTTTGGATAGTAATACAAAATACTTTATAAACCCTACAGGCAGATTTGTTGTGGGGGGACCGCAGGGTGACTCGGGACTTACGGGCAGAAAGATAATCGTTGACACTTATGGCGGATATGCAAGGCATGGCGGCGGTGCTTTTTCCGGAAAAGATCCCACTAAGGTTGACCGTTCGGCTGCATATGCTGCGCGTTATGTAGCGAAAAATATTGTAGCTGCGGGATTGGCAAGAAAATGCGAAGTACAGCTTGCTTACGCTATCGGTGTTGCAAGGCCTGTATCGATCCTGATTGATACTTACGGCACAGGCACACTTCCTGAAGAAAAGCTTGTTCAGCTGGTACAAAAGCATTTTGACTTAAGACCGGCGGGAATAATAAAATCTCTTGATCTAAGAAGGCCGATTTACAAGCAGACAGCAGCTTATGGGCATATGGGAAGAACTGATATAGACTTATCGTGGGAAAGAACAGATAAAGCAGATACACTCAGAAAAGAAGCAGCAGAGATGTAATGCGAAATATTATTTATTAACAGCCAAAGGCCGGGATTCCCGGCCTTTGAAATTGCTTCCGTACGGAATAACGAATTATGCTTGATAAATTTTATTCCTGGAACTAGCTCAAAATATCAATTATAAATATGTCCAGATTTTTCATCAGATCTATTATGTAAGGCTCCAGTACGGGAGGACCTTCTTTTCGTGCTATAACCATTACTTTAGGACGGATGGACATATTTTTGTTTGCCTCAATCACACTGCCTATTTCACCACTGTTTAGTATTACTATGGATCCTTCAGGGTATATGGCTATATTCTTAATAAAAACCGATGCCACATCAGGGTCTATCAATGTTGAAGAGTTGCCGAGAATATATTCAGCAGCCTCATGAGGCAAATCTCTTTTTCTGTACACCCTGTCAGCTGTAAGTGCATCATATATATCAGAAGCAGTAACAATTCTTGAAAATTTATCTATTTGGAAATTGGCCAAGCCTATTGGATATCCTGTCCCATCCCATTTTTCATGGTGCTGGCATGCGATGTTCGCTATACGTTTGCCCAGACCCGGGGTATTATTGATTATTTCGTGACCGTAGACAGTATGAAGTTTTATTATATGGAACTCATCATCTGTAAGTTTTCCCGGTTTCATCAATATTTCCAAAGGAACCTTACACTTTCCTATATCATGCAGAACAGCACCAATACCTAACTCTGTAAGGTCATCCTGCGAGAGACCCAGGTTTTTCCCGGTTATCAAGGAGTAAATGCAGACATCGACGCTGTGCAAAAATGTATAGTTGTCAATATCTCGTATACCGGTCAGCTGCATAAAAACTGATTCATTATTTATTACTTTGTGAACTATTTCAGTAACGGTGTTTTTCACTGCCGGGACATCTATATCTTTTCCGTCACGGACTGAGGTAAGTACGGATTTGATGGTACCAAAAGCTTCAGAGTAAACCTTTTCTTCGCTGATTTCTGATAAGGGAACTTCTTCACCTTCTACAACATACACACATGGAATATTAAACAACTCCAGCTTCCTGATATATCTCGGCTTTATTACAAAACCTGATAATAGGAGGAGTTTTCCATCATTTAAGTAGACGTCCTTTGCCAGTTTCATGCCAGGTTTCAAATCAGCTACCGAAATCTTTTTCACTATTGTTCACCCCATAGTTATATATTCTATCTTTATCTACAAAATCCTGCATAAATATGGCAAATAATGATATTATTTTGTATAATTTTGTATTATTTTTATATGGATTGATATAAACCGATACTGTAACAGATAATACCCTTGATTCATAGGATGTTTATACAGCAATAAAAATGGAGGATGGTGCGGCAACTATAAATATATGATCTAGGGAGTGATACCCATTATGTCCAAAATATTGTTCGATATTTTTACATATCTCTTGGCGGCGTACGGTTTGATATATCTGACTATCAGTGTAATAAATTCCATACGTCAAAGGCTAGGCAGTGAGAGTACCAGAGTGAAGATGGTTTTACTAATTAAAAATCAGGAAAGAACTATTGAGGGTATTATAAGAAACATTTTTACAGGCGATGTACTAAGGAAAGTAATGTCAAACGAAAAGCTTATTGTACTTGATATGGGATCAAGCGACAGTACTGTGGATATTTTAAGGAAGCTTAAGGATGATTATGGTTTTTTTGATATTATAGGAGAAAATGAAAAATTCATGTTGTTTTCTAAATTCAATAGTGACGAAGCAGGGGTGAAAAGCAAAGTTAATTAGTATATTGGGCACAGCTAAAATATGTTAGAGTTAGAATCCGCAAACACCTCCTATGTTAGCCTTTTACTAGCCGTTAAAATTAGTATATAATAAATATAGTGCGCACTATGTACATCATGGAGGGTATGTGTGGATACTTATGTTACACTGGAAGGTACAGTAGAAGATATAATTTTTGCCAATGAGGCAAATGGATATACAGTATGTGAATTGAAACATGAAAAGGATATTGTTACTGCTGTAGGGTTTATGCCTTTTATTAATATGGGAGAGACTCTGAAGATTACCGGTAAATGGGTTACCCATCCTGATTATGGAGAACAGTTAAAGGTAGAATTATATGAAAAGATTCTTCCAAAGACCACGGATGCTATTGAGAAATATCTGGCATCCGGTATTATAAAGGGTGTAGGGCCTGCAACGGCAAAAAAAATAGTCGGCAAATTCGGTGAGGATACACTGAACGTGATACAGTTTCAGCCTGAGAAACTGACTGAAATTAAAGGCATAAATATGGATAAGGCTGTTAATATCGGACAAGTCTTTGCCGAACAAAGGGGCTTAAGAACTGTTGTAATGTTTTTTCAGGAATATGGGATCAGTCCTACATATTCTGCCAAGATATACAAAGTATTCGGTGAGAATACCATAGATACGATAAAAGCGAATCCGTACAAGCTTGCGGATGAAATTTTCGGGATAGGTTTTAAAAACTCGGATAAGATTGCACAAAGCCTTGGAATAGATCCTGCTTCAAAATACAGGATATGCAGCGGTATTAAGTATATACTGTCTCAGGCTGCATCAAATGGTCATACCTTCATGCCGTCAGAAAAACTCAAAGAATATACTTCCCAGCTCCTGGAGGTAGAAATCCAAAGTATAGAGGATGCTTTGATTTCATTAATGCTTGATAAAGCAGTATATGTCGAGAGATCGCCGGAGTTTTGTGAGGAATACAGCAAAGTCTACCTAAGCTCCTTTTATTATGCTGAACTTGGTGTCTGCAAAAGGATCATTGAGTTGTCTGAAACCAGTTATAAGGAAGAAGGGGATGATTTTGACAAGAAAATAGAGGAGATACAGCTTGAAGAGGGTATATGGCTGGCTGATAGCCAGAAGGAAGCTGTAAAGGAAGCTTTAAGCAGTGGTGTCATGGTAATAACCGGGGGACCTGGAACTGGAAAGACAACGATTATAAAAAGTATAATCAGACTTCTAAATAAGGAAGGTTATGAAGTAGCACTGGCTGCACCCACTGGGAGGGCAGCTAAAAGAATGACTGACGCTACGGGCTTTGAAGCAAAAACCATTCATAGACTCTTGGAAATCGGATATACCGGAGAAGAAACAGAACCTGTTTTTCTTAAATCCGAATCAAATCCTATAGAGGCTGATGTGGTTATAATAGACGAGATGTCCATGGTCGATATTCTTATTATGAACCATTTGTTAAAGGCTGTTGCTCATGGAACCAGGCTTATCCTTGTTGGAGATGTAAACCAGCTTCCGTCGGTAGGTGCAGGGAATGTCCTTAAAGACATAATTGACAGCGGACTTGTGAAAACTGTTAAGCTTACGGATATATTCAGACAAGCCGAGGAGAGTATGATTATTGTCAATGCTCACAGGATTAATAAAGGAAAGTATCCGTATCTGAATCTCAAGAATAAGGATTTTTTCTTTATGCAGAGAATCGTAGGCAGCGAAGTTGTCAGAACGATTGTAGAGCTCTGCAAGAAGAGACTTCCTGATTCTTACGGATATGATCCTATGCGTCATATACAGGTTCTTACCCCTACCCGTAAGGGTGTCATCGGTGTTTCAAATCTTAATATTGAGCTCCAGAAGGTACTGAATCCCAGTGATAGGCATAAAAGCGAGAAAGTATTCAGGGATTTTATCTTTCGTGAAGGCGACCGTGTAATGCAGGTTAAGAACAACTATAATCTGCAATGGCAGAGGGAAGGGAGTACGGTTGTTGAGGGTGTGGGTGTATTTAACGGTGACACAGGAATAATCCAGAAAATCGATAACGAAGAACAAAAGGTAATTGTGTTGTTTGAGGATGATAAATGTGTAACTTATGACTTTGGTATACTGGATGAATTAGAACCTGCTTTTGCAGTAACTGTTCACAAGAGCCAGGGATCGGAATTTCCTGTAGTAATAATACCGGTTTTTCCGGGCCCCAAAATGCTGATGACCCGCAATCTGCTTTATACTGCCATAACAAGAGCCAGAAATTTAGTTATTCTTGTAGGGGTGGAGAGCATATTAAGCGAAATGATAAATAACGAAAGAGAAGCTCTGCGGTATTCAGGCCTTTCGGAAAAATTGAAAAATTGTTATGCTAAGCCATTTTTTCCGGATGCTTATCCTGAGACAATAAATTAACTAAATCCTTTTTGTATCCAAGGTGCTAAAGATATAGTCAAATACGGTTTTGCCAATTTCAAGCTTTATGTTCTTTATTGTTTCTTCATCCACATCATTCTTTTCCATAAGATAATCAGTATAGTCATCAAAGCAAACTTTAGGAAAAGGGGACATGCGAGTAAACAATGCTACTGCTTCAGTAACCTCGTAATTTTCACTGCAGAATGAAAATTCCACTTTGTAATTTGGATCAAGTGAATCGCTTCTTATTACTTTTCCTCTGTACTTAAACAATCCGAATCCCACCTGTATTAATTGATTAGGAGGTATATCCCTTAATGCGGCTACTTTCTTGAACGGTTAGAGTTGTTCAAGAAAGTCTTCCTCTGAGGCTCCAGAGGGCCCAAGGGTCCATTGTTTTTGCTTAAGAACTGGTCGGATACCCATAAACTGCTTAAATCGTGGGTGTTGTTTATTATGTGCTCCAGTACGGTTTTTCCCAGTTCCAGCTCTATCTTTTTTATAATATCCTGATAAGATGAGGATTTTTTTATTAGATGATCTGTACGGCTGTCGAACACTATTTTGGGGAGTGGGGATTTACGCGTGAAAACCGCTTCACCATCATATATCTCAAATTCATCGCCTTTGTAAGAAAACTTTATTTTGTAATTCGGGTCGACGGACTCGGTTTTTACTACTTTTCCACTGAACAAAAGCGTTACCCCCATTAATACGTATTGATACTATAATATATTTCAATTTTAACAAAAAAAAGCAAAGTCATCAATATGTTGCTCATCTGGCGAAAATGAATTTTCAGTATTACATATACATGATAATGCCGATAAAAGGAGTATATGACATGATATGTAAACAAAAGGATGAATAAATATGCTTGATGCCATACTGAAAATTATTTTCCCTCCCAGGTGTGCTTTCTGCAATAGTATTTTAAGTACTGAGCCTATTGAGGGAATATGTGAAGGATGCTATAAACGAATACCTTTTTTTGTGTGCGACAGCTTGTATATAAACACACCGGGTCAAAGCATATATTATGACAGGGTAATATGCGCATGTGAGTATTCAGGGATAATAAAGCAGACACTGATGAAATATAAGTATTTTAATAAACCGTCTTATTATAGGGCTTTTGCAGCAATGTTAAGCAATAGACTAAAAAATGTGACAAATTGTCGAAATTTTGATATAATTATTGGTGTACCGCTCTATAAAGGCAGGGAAAAAGACAGGGGATACAATCAGGCACGATTGATTTCAAAAGCATTAAGTAAAAAAATGCTTATTCCCGACAAGTCCTGGCTTTTATCCAGGGTTAGGGATACGGGCAACCAAAGCTTATTGACAAAGAAACAGCGCAGTATAAATATAAGAGATGCATTTAAGGTAAATGACGCAAGTAGGGTTAAGGGCAGGTCAATAATTCTTATCGATGATATATTCACAACCGGAAATACTGTAAATGAATGCAGCAGGGTACTTAAAGAAGCGGGGGCTCTCAGTGTAGTGGTTTGTGTGATTGCATCGGGAAGGAAATATTAGTGCCGGTAATTATTAATTCATAATTAACATTTTGGGGGTATGCTTATGCCTGATGTAAGAAATTGTAGAAGGTGCGGGAAAATTTATAATTATATTGGAGGCGCTCCTATCTGTCCTGTTTGCAGGGAAATGGATGAAGAGGATTTTAAAAAGGTTAAGGAATATCTGTATAAAAACCCTGGGGCTACTTTATCGGAGGTATCGACAGTACTTGAAATCAGCGTAGAAAAAATTAAAGGTTATTTAAAAGAGGGAAGGCTGGAAATAATCAATAATGAAGGAAATCTTGTACTGGAATGTGAAAGTTGTGGCAAAGCTATAAAGACAGGAAGATTCTGCGATGAATGTTCAAAGGGGTTGGCAAAAGATTTTCAGTCTACAGCGAGCCAAATGAGTTCAAGTGCTTCACAGGCAGAAGCAGCAAAAAAGTCTATTGGTATGAGATATTTAAATAAAGATATAAAAAAATAAACTATTAATAAATTTAGGCTGTCTTCCGAAATAATGGAGGGCAGCTTTTTAGTTTATAGCTCTATAATTATTTTTTACTTTAAAAACATGTTAATTTATTTTGTAAAAAACCGATATTTATAGTGAGAGATAAATTACACAAGATAAAATGCAAGAATTTAAAATAGATAGTAAACAAATGTAATCCAGATACAGAAAAATGGAATCAATAATTAAGTTATTAAATGAGGGTGAGTGGTAATTATGAAAATCTGGGGAGAAATTCCTAAAGTACTTGGAATTTACGATAAGCAGAAAAGTGTAAAAAAAGTTGACTCTGCAGCTGGAGTTGCAGCTAAAAAGGATGTAGTTTCCATATCCAGCAGTGCGAAAGACTTCCAGACTGTGATGAAAGCTATCAAAGAAACACCTGATGTCAGGCAGGAAAAGGTTTACGAACTTAGTGAAAAGTACGAAGCGGGCAATTATAACATAAGCGGTAAGGACACTGTTGACAAGATAGTAAAATCCATTTTGGACAAACGGATATAGCATACCTTGAGCAAAAGGCTGCAGACAGTAGAGAATTGCATATGAACAGCAGGATGGAAATATGTTTTGCGGGATGATTATATCCCGCAATAAGTTTATTAAAGGGTAAATGGATTATTAAGGGTGGTGTGGGTTCTGGATACAAAATTACTTGGTGAATTAATTAATGTGCTCGAACAGGAAAACAGAGTGTATGACAGCATACTAAAGATATCGCAAAGCAAAACCAATATTATCGTTGAAGGTAAGGTAAGTGAACTTGAGAATATTGTTAAGCTTGAACAGTCACTTGTGCTTCAAATGGGAAGGCTTGAAGATATGAGGGAAAAGCTGGTAGAGAAACTGTCCGTACTCTTGAACCTCAAGCCCTCCGAAATAACGGTATCTGAATTGATGAAGCATATTAAGAGTGATGAGGCACAGAGGCTCAAGGCTTGTCAGGATACCCTTGCAGGGACCGTAAAAGAGCTTAAAAATACAAATGAGCTTAATTCAAAGCTGATAAAAAACTCTCTGGATTTTATAAACTTTTCAATAAACCTTATTTCGACTACTGATGCAGGGAGTAACAACTATGGAAACACCGGACAGGTTAATGACGGGAAAAGGAAGAATTTTTTTGATATGAAACTTTGAGGACAAGACAATATGTAATAGGAAAAAACCTTTAATTTAGCTATACTTTCCGTTTTTGTGAGGTGAGAAGTCATGGCAGTAAGCTTTGCCAGTTATGAAATACCCAAATCCGGTTTATTTGTCAATGAACGTGGGTTATATGTAACCGGACACAATATATCGAATGTAAACACTCCGGGATATGTAAGGCAGCAGGCCATGATTACTACAGGGCCTTATCAGAATGAGGTGAATAAATATGGCTCCTTCCAATTGGGTCTTGGTGCGGATATACAACAAATACGCCAGATTAGGCATGCCTTTTTAGATAATATGTACAGGCAGGAGAATACTACATTAGGATACTGGGAGTCTCGTAATAAAGCATTACAGGATGTGCAGTCAATTCTTGGAGAGCCAATGGGTGCAGGTATGCAGAATGTTATGAACCAGTTTTGGGATTCTTGGCAGGAATTGTCCAAATCGCCCGACAGCCTTACAGTGAGAGCGCTGGTCAGACAAAGAGGAGAAGCTCTTGCCTATCACATCAATCATGTAGGCTCACAACTAAATAAATTACAGAATGATATAAATAAAGAAATAGGTGTACGTATAGATGAAATCAATCAGATTACAGGACAGATTTCAAATCTCAATATAGAGATAATGAAGGTGGAAGTGTCCAAAGATACCGCAAATGACCTTCGTGACCAGAGAAATACACTCGTGGACAGGTTATCCAAGCTGGTAAATGCCGAGGTTTATGAGATGCAGGATGGGCAGTTGGATGTTACTCTTGGAGGATACTTCCTTGTAAGCAAAGGTATACAAACCAGACTTTATGCCGGTGAGAGCAAAGCAGGAGGGCTTTTCTATGTGCCTAAGATTCAGGGAACCGATACGGAAGTACCCTTAAGAAACGGTTCTCTTAAGGGCTTGATGGAAGCTAGAGGCGAAGTATTCGGGGCAACCGGAAGCGTAGAGAATGGAAGCCCTTATGACAAAATTGATCTGGTCTTTGCAGTAAATAGAGATACGACAGCTGCACAAAAAGCAGATATCATTGCTAATGCAACAGCTCTTGTTAATGATTACAGAGCAAAAGGAATAGATGTAAAATTGGGGCTGGTGGATTTTGATTCATCAGGTTACAGTACGCCGGCCTTTTCCTCTGATCTGGCGGATTTCACCGGCAGAGTGAATGCAATTACATATAATGCTACCGCAAATGGGCAGGGGCTTGAAGCCTTAAAAGCAGCAGAGAATCTGCAATTTAGGGGCAATGCATTCAAACAGTTTGTGTTGGTTACTAACTCCCAGCTGGGCACAGGCACGCTTGATGTGGCAACAATGGCAAAAGAACTTAATAATTTAGGGATAAATACTTCCATAATAGGCGCTACAGGTGCGGTACAGGCCCAGTTGTCCCCCATAGCAGCAGAGTCAGGTAATAATTATTATGATATAGGTAATATTTCAGCGTTGTCCGGCAATATGTACAACGAAATAAGGGATGGTATTTACAATAATATCTATAATACACAGAATGTTATTTCTGATTTGAAAAATAAGCTAAATCTCCTGGTAAATGTAATGGCAAGAGAGGTAAACAGCTTGCATAGAAGCGGAAAGACTCTCAGTGGCAACAACGGAGGAAACTTCTTTACAGTCATAGACAGTTCGTTGCCTATGGAGATGGGGAATATTAAGCTCAGTGATGATTTGATAAATCTGAATAATATTGTTGCATCCAACAGTACAGCAAACGGTGATAATACAATAGCACTCAGGATAGCAAACATGAGGCATGACCCTTTGATAGGAAAATCCAGTGAAGCTGTGAGTTTGGATGACTTCTACAGATCGATAATACTAAGCGTAGGGAACAATGGAAACGATGCAGACAGGATTTCTGACAACCAGAGGAAACTGGTAAGCTCTGCAGATGCTCACAGGCAATCCATAGCCGGGGTATCAATGGATGAAGAAATGACAAATATGATGAAGTACAAATTTGCCTATGATGCATCTTCGAGGGCATTAAATGTGATAGACGAAATGATCCAAACCGTTATAGAGAGAATGGGAACGGTAGGAAGGTAAGGTGCTAGGGTATGAGGGAAGGGTTTTTTGGTTTAAATATTGCTACCAGAGGGTTGTATACAGCCCAGAGAGGCTTGGATATTGTAAATCATAATCTAAACAATGTAAATACACCTGGATATTCAAGACAGCAGGCAGTACAGGCAGCTGCAAAGCCCATGCCCATATATGATGGTACCGGAATGCTTGGAACAGGGTCTGATGTAACAGCCATAAATAGGGTAAGGGATGAATATCTGGATTTTAAATACTGGAGTGAAAATGTATCTTTTGGTGAATGGTCAATGAAGAGCACACTGCTGGAAGATATAGAAACAACTTTTAACGAGCCTTCAAACAGTGGTTTTACAAAAATACTTGATGAATTTTTTTCTTCTCTGCAAGAACTTGGGAAAGATCCAAGCAGTTCAGCGGTAAGAGCGCTTGTAAGGGAGAGGGGAGTAACTGTTGCAAAATACTTTAACAGTGTTGCTACTCACTTCGAAAAATTGCAGGCTGACATTAATGATATGATTAAAACCAAGGTTGGTGAAGTAAACTCTATAGCTACCCAGATTCAGCAGCTGAACAGGCAGATCTATAGTGGAGAACTGGACGGAAACACAGCTAATGATTTACGGGATCAAAGAGGGGTTCTTGTAGATAAATTATCCAAAATAATAAACATAGAAGCCAATGAGGTAGTGGCCGGTAAACTGCCAAGCGGCAAGGATGACAAGCATTTCGTTGTAACCATAAGCGGTAAAGCCCTTATTGACCATTTCCATATGAGCAAGCTGAGTGTAACAGCAAGAAAAGAAAAGCTTAATGAGGAAGAAGATGTACAGAACCTTTATGAAATAGGCTGGGAAGATGGAAATACTTTAGAGGTTAAAGGTGGTGAGTTGAAGGGCTGCCTGGACGTAAGAGATGGAAATGAAGGGGAGCCTGTAAGTCCTGATTATGAAGGGTCTATGAGCAAAACCCCAATATATAAGGGAATCCCCTTTTATGTCAAAAAAATGAACCAGTTCGTCAGAACTTTTGCCATGGCTATTAATGAGGGTTATATAGACAGAAATAACAGCGGTGCGATAGAAATGGTTGAAGACGGAAAAGGGCATGCCGACGGTTATGGTGTAGATCCTGACGGGGCAGGACCTAAAACCGCTGTCACCGGGATAAGGTTTTTTACCAGGACAGGAAGTAATGGAAAGCCGGAGGATACTGCTGCATTCCTGAATGGTGCAGGCACAATAGCAGATATTTCTGCAAGGTATAAAAACGTAACGGCAAAGAATTTTTCTGTGGGAGCGGATATTATTAACGATTATAGCAACATTGCAGCATCGGATAACCCCTCTCAGGTAGGAAATATAGTTAACCTAAACAGCTTGCTGAAAATGAGGCATGACTCACAGATGTTTACAGAGGGTGCTCCGGAGGATTTTATGAAATCAATGATAGCTACATTAGGTATTGACTCCCAGCAGGCTGTAAGAATTTCGGCAAATCAGCAGGTGATTGTAAAGCAGGTGGAAAATAGAAGGCTTTCCGACTCAGGTGTATCCATTGATGAAGAAATGACAAACCTGGTTAAGTTCCAGCATGCTTACAATGCGTCGGCAAAAATGATAACCACAATGTCTGAGGTTTATGATACTTTGATTAATAAGCTGGGTGTAGGTTAGGAAAAGTTCAGCCCTCCATGAGGGAGGGGTAGAGGTGGTGTAGATTATGAGAATCACAAATACAATGCTGTCAAATAATATGATGAATTATATCAGCAATAATCTGAATAGGATGGATAAGCTCCAAAGCCAGTTGGCTACGGGGAAGAAGATTCAGATTCCATCTGATGACCCTGTTGTGGCGGCTCGTGCTTTAAAGCTAAGGACTGACGTTTCCGAGGTGGAGCAGTATAAAAGGAATGTACAGGATGCACAGTCCTGGCTGGACATAACAGATGCCACGCTGGAAAAAATAAATGCAGTTTTCCAGAGGGGAAGAGAACTTGCTGTACAAGCGGCAAATGGGACTAATACTCCTGATGATACAAGAAAGATTGAGGAAGAGGTCAAACAGCTAAAAAGTCAGATCGTGCACTTGGGAAATACAACATATGCAGGAAGGTACATATTCTCGGGATTCAGGACAGATCAGAGGTTGATGGAAGAGGATGGGACATTTGCCATAACCAGTAATAATAATGAGAAGATAAAGTTTGAAATAGGTATTGGTGATGATATAGATATAAACATTGCGGGGGGAGATTTGTTTAACAATCCTAAGCTTGTTCCCGCAGATCCTGACGATACTACCAGTGGAAGTGTTGGAACTATGATAAACGATATTAATAATTTTATTACTGCCTTAGATACCGGAAACCAGACTGATATCGGAAATTCTATAACAAGAATGGATGAAAACATAAAGAATTTATTAAGGATAAGGGCAGACGTGGGCGCCAGACAAAACCGCCTGGAGCTTACTGCCAACAGGCTTGACAGCGACTACATCAACTTTACTAAGTTAATGAGTGAGAATGAAGATGTAGATGAAGCTGAAACAATTATGAACCTTAAAAACGAAGAAAACGTGTATAGGGCATCTTTGGCGGGAGGGGCCAGAATAATCCAGCCTTCTCTGGTTGACTTTTTAAGGTAGGAAATAATTTAGTTTACCATGGATGGTGATATTATGGGATTGGTAATAAGCCAAACCTATGCAAAAATAGGAGTAAACAGAACCCCTGAAAGTTTGGAAATCCATTCACAGAATGCGAGGCTGCAGATCCATCAGAAACATGCAAAAGTGAACCTTCATACTGAGCATCCGAGAGTGGAAATAGATTCCTATGAAGCCAGGGCCAGTGCAGGGTTAAAGAATGATATTGATCTGATGAGGGAAGCAGCCCAAATGGGTTATCAGCAGGTTATGGAGTATATAGGCAAAGTTGCTGCTGATGGTGATACCCTGGCTGCAGTCGAACGCGGTGGAGAACCGATTGCCGACATAGCCGAGAGAGATGCATATCCTACCCATGAATTCAATATTGACTTTATCCCTAAGACGGGGCCTAATATAACGGTAAAAGGCGGAGTAAATATCGATCCTGAAAGAAATTCCGAGGGAATAAATAATGGTGTGGAGGGAAGTTTTGTTCCTGCAAGTATGGAATTGAAATTTACTCCTTCAAAGGTCACAATATTTTTACAGCAGTATGCTTCAGTAAATATATCTTACCAGGGTACTAATGTAGACTCTTATATATAATAAACGGAGGATGGGACATGCTTTTAAAAACAAAACATTTTGGAGAAATAGAGATTGAAGAGGGCCGTATTTTAAAGTTTGAAGAGGGTGTGCCGGGTTTTGAGCAAGTCAAGAAATATGTCATTGTTCAGCCACCGGATCAGAATGCATTGTTCAAATGGCTTCAAGGTGTTGATAAAACGGATATAGCTTTTGTTATAGTTAATCCGTTTTCTATAGTTAAGAACTATGACATAGAAATTAAAAATGATGTAATACAGCTTCTGGAGATAGAAAAAGAAGAGGATGTAGAAATATATAGTATAGTAGTTGTTCCTGAAGATGTATCCAGAATGTCCATGAATCTTAAAGCACCGATAGTAATAAATATAAAAAACAACAGGGGTGTACAGGTTGTCCTTGACACGGATAAGTATGGTGTGAGACACTATATACTAGAAGAACTCCGCAGACAGGAGGGTGCAGACAATGTTGGTTCTGACAAGGAAGAAAAACCAGTCGATAATGCTAAATGATGATATTGAAATAACTATTATAGATGTTCAGGGGGATCAAGTCCGTATAGGGATTAATGCTCCCAAAAATGTGTCTGTCTACAGAAAAGAAATATATATGGAAATTAAGGATGAAAATAAAAGGGCTGCAGATATAAAAACTATATCCATACCTGATTTATTAAAAGGAACAGAAAAAAAATAATTATTGTAAACCACCGGGGATTCAATCCAGGTGGTTTTATATTATTTCAGCTATTCATTTCCATGTCTGTTATTGTAGAGAAATGTTGATTTATAGCAGGGGTTATGATAACATGTGTTATTATAAATACCCGTTTCTTAGGTAATTTGCTTGAAAGAATATTATTGCTTTTCCAGAGAATACATTGTTTATCTATTTTTTCTGAATCTTCACTTTTAATAAGATACTATTTTTAGTAAACTTCCTTATTCTGAAAGGGGTCAATCATATGAATGCTGATAGCTACTTAAGGAGTTTGATCGATATTGTCGGCAAGACTGAAATAACAGATAAAGAAGGAAAGCTAATTGAATTCAATGATGGAATAAATAAAATCATCCACCTGGTTCTTTCACAGAATAAAGGCGGGAAAAAGATAATTTTTATAGGCAATGGCGGGAGTGCCGCTATCGCGAGCCATGAGACAATAGACTTCTGGAAAAATGGTGGAATGCGTGCCATATGTTTTATGGAAAGCAAAAAGTAGGGGGATATAATTGGCTGATAATAAGAAAGCGGTGTTTTTGGATAGGGATGGAGTTATTTGCAAGGAAAAAAGCTATATAACCTCGGTTAACCAGCTGGAGATATTTCAATTTGCTATAGATGCTGTAAAAATGCTTAAAGACTCAGGCTGGCTATGTATAGTTATAACAAATCAGTCTGCAGTGGCACGCGGCATGATGACGGAGGATGAGCTTGAGCGCATACATGAAGTGATATATAATACTCTTCCTGTAGATAGAATCTATTACTGTCCTCACCATCCGGAGAAGGCAGCATATGACTCACCTTACAGAGTTAAATGTGACTGCAGAAAACCTGGAACGGGAATGATTCTGAGTGCAGCTAGAGATTTCAACATTGACCTAAATCAATCCTTCTTTGTCGGAGACAGAAGCTCAGATATTATGGCAGGAAAAAAGGCCGGCTTAAAAACAGTACTGGTTAAAACAGGTTATGACATATCCGGTATTGAAGTTGAGCCTGATTTCGTGTTTGACAATATTATGCAAACGGTACATTTCATTACGGGGAAACAATGATTTCTGCACAAACTTACCTATAGAAAAAGAAAAAATATACATGTATACTAATTAACTAGATGAAAAATGTCGATATTTATATTGAATTTGTCATATTTACAAAACTTTACAGAACCTATTCAACTAATGAGGTGATATGCTTGTCTTATACGCAGGGGGCAAAAAACAGCAAGGTTGTAAGTTGTGCTGAATTTAAAGCAATCAGGGAAAAGTACAGGAAGGATGGGAAGAAAGTAATGCACTGTCACGGTGCTTTTGATCTGCTGCATCCCGGTCATATCGCCCATCTTGAGGAAGCTAAAAGCGTAGGTGATGTACTTGTGGTTTCTGTCACATCAGCTCCATATATTAATAAAGGTCCTGGAAGACCATATTTTTCTGACGAGTTGAGGATGAAATCCCTGGCCGCTCTGGAATGTGTCGACCATGTACTTCTGGCGGAGGAACCGGCTGCTTTTGGAATACTGGCTGTAGTTCAGCCTGATTTTTATGTAAAGGGTGCAGAATATGCAAAATCAGAAGATGATGTTACACAAAATATAGATAAGGAAGTAGAGAGAGTAAGGTCTTTCGGAGGAGATATATATTTTACAGGCGGCGAGATATTCAGTTCTACCAGGCTTATTAATAATGCCTTTTCAGTAATGCCTCCCAAAGCTGCGGAATACGCAAAAAGTTTTTCTGAAAAATTTAGTTTCAATAGTATAAGAGAAATTGTGGAATCAATGAAATCCCTGAAAATTCTTGTAGTGGGGGATATCATAATAGATGAGTATATTTTCTGCAGTGTGCAGGGAATTATGTCAAAGGATATGGGATACTCTGTCAGGTATCAGGGTGAAGAAAGATATCTTGGAGGCTCTCTGGCCATTGCAAGGCACCTGTCCGGATTTTCCGACAATGTCACAGTGTGTGGAGTAGTTGGAGAGGAGCCCCATATACACAGTCAGATTCTTAACGACCTGAGCAGGGATATGCACCTTGACCTCCAGTTTGACCCAGGCTTTAAAACTGTTGTAAAACGTAGGTTTGTCAGGCGGCACGGTATAAGAAATGAGTATGATAAAGTTTTTTCTATTAATTACCTGAATGAGGAAGATGAAAAGGGATTGATTGATAAATCTGCTTTTTATAAAAGGCTGGAAAGCAGCATATCTGACTTTGATATGGTTTTAGTTGCAGATTTTGGGCACGGACTGATTGATAGAACTGTTATGGATATAGTCCAGGAAAAGTCCAGGTTTGTAGCCTTAAACTGCCAGACAAATTCTTCAAACTACGGAATGAATCTTATAACCAAGTATAAAAGAGCTGATACTTTTACCCTTGATGAGCGGGAGCTCAGGCTTGCTACGGGTAATCGCACAGAGGATGTTGCGTGTTTGATCAAAAGGTTGATGAATCACTTCAAGGGGAAGGCCGGGTGGGTTACCCTCGGTTCCTTTGGAGCTATGGGGATAGACAATGATTTCAAGACTAGCTCCATTCCTGCATTAACGCTTACTGTACAGGATACTGTGGGGGCAGGAGATGCATTTTTTGCGATCTCCAGTATGTGTGCAGCGGTCAATGCACCTATGGAGGTAGGGACCTTTTTAGGAAGTATAGCCGGAGCGATAGCTGCAAATATTATGGGTAACTCAAAAGCAGTTACCAAAGTTGATGTGCTGAAGTTTGCATCTACAATGTTGAAGTTTTAGGAAAGAAGGGTGCTAGTGAAAGATAATATTAGAATGGATTCACACAAATTGATTTATCATCCTCAAAGAGTGGCGGATTGGTTGGAAGGTAAGGATATATATCCGTTAAGTACTGAGATCGCTCTGTCTGGAACTTGTAACCACAGGTGTACTTTCTGTGCCCTTGATTATATGGAGTATAAGCCTATTTTAATAGATAAAAACTTGATACTTGACAATCTTCGTGAGATGGCTACTAGAGGATTGAAAAGCGTTATATTTGCTGGTGAGGGAGAGCCTCTTACAAATAAGCATGCACCCTATATTATTAATAACACAAAGAGCTTGGGACTTGACGCTGCTATGTCTACAAACGGGGTTTTACTGCATAGGGAGGTTTCAGAGGAATGCTTGAGATCTCTTACATGGATCAGATTCAGTGTAAGTGCCGGTACAAGTGGTACGTATAATAAAATACACCGTGGAAGAATAAATGATTTTGAGACTGCGGTTAGCAATATTGCATATGCTGTTGAAGTAAAGAAGAAGCAAAGCTTATGCACTACGGTAGGAGTTCAATTATTGATGATTCCTGAAAACATCCAGGAAGTGGTATTATTAGCTAAAGTGCTTAAAGAAATAGGTGTTGACTATTATACTGTAAAACCATTTTCTCAGCATCCGAAGAGCTTATGCTCTATAGAACCGTCTTTTGATTATAGAGAGTATCTTGATATGGAAAGACAGTTAAGCGAACTTTCTACGGAAAATTTCAGGATATTTTTCAGAGCAAACTCCATGATGAAGAAGCAGCAGAGTAAGTGTTATGACAAGTGCTTAGGACTGCCTTTCTTTACTTATATAGATGCACAAGCAAATGTATGGCCGTGCATAGCTTTTCTCGGAGAGAAAGAATTGTGTTATGGATGCTTAAAAGAAAAGAATTTTGTTGAAATATGGGAGAGTGAACAACGTGCTAAAGTATCTTCAACATTTGCAAATATGGATATAGCCAGGTGCAGAGAGTTATGCAGGCTGGATGAGATAAATAAATACCTGTACGAGTTGAAACATCCTGGTGAACATATAAATTTTATATAAATATTTATTAGGAGACTAATCTTATGGATAGAAAAGTAACCCCATATAGCGGATTGAAAATTTTTTCTCATCACGATAAACTGAAATCTATTAAAGAAGGAAAAAGAACTGCACCCTTATATGTACGACTGAAACCGACTAATTTATGTAATCACCATTGTTATTATTGCAGTTACGCAGATAGTGAACTTGGCCTTCGTGACAGTGTTTCCCCCAAGGATCAGATCCCTTGGGAAAGGATGAGGGAATTAATTAATGATCTTGGTGAAATAGGTGTTAGGGCTGTTACTTTCAGTGGGGGTGGAGAACCTTTAGTCTACCCGTATATTGTACAATCTATGAAAATGCTTCTCGATGAGGGTATAGATTTATCTATCATAACAAATGGCCAGTTCTTAAATGGAGAAATTGCTGAAGTATTAACCAATGCTAAATGGGTTAGGATTTCTCTTGACTCTGCCAGGGCTGAAACCTACTCTCAGATTCGCAAGATTCCAATAAATGCATTCCATAAAGTGTGGGAAAATATTAAAAAATTTTCCTCCATTAAGCCGGCAAGTTGTGAGCTTGGCATCAACTTTGTTATTAATCATGAAAATGCCGACCAGGTATATGATGCAGCTTGTATGGCCTATGAGCATGGAGCTAACCATATAAAATTTGCTGCTAGGATAACAAAGGATGTAGAACAATACCATATGAGTTTTAGAGATAAAGTAGTTGATCAACTCCATCGAGTAGAGAAAGAGTTTACTGACAAGAAATTTTCTATCATTAATAAATATGAGGAAGATTTTGAACTATCTACGGCATTTGAGAGAAATTATTCCAAATGTTTTGTAAAAGAGGCTGTTTGTGCTATAGCGGCGGATAGCAAAGTATATTTTTGCCATGATAAGGCGTATGTAAAGTCAGGGGTAGTTGGAGATTTGGCGAAGAGTACATTTAAAGAAATCTGGTTCGCCCCTGAGGTTCAAGACAGATATAGAAATTTTGATCCACGTAAGGAATGCAACCATCATTGTGTTTATGATGACAGGAATATACTCCTAAATTCGTATTTTTCACTTGATGAGAATCACATTAATTTTATATAAGGTGGTTATTATGAGTTGTCAAAAAGCCGATTTGCTGAATATTGCCAAAGATCTTAGGAAAAAAATATTTAAGATGATATACAGAGCTGGGGGCGGGCACATAGCTCCTGCCTTTTCTACTATTGAAATTCTTACTGTATTGTATTTTAGCAGCATAATGAAGTATGATCCTGGAAATCCACTGGCTTCATGGAGAGATAGGTTTATTTTGAGCAAAGGGCATGCAGGTAGTGCATTATATGCGGTATTGGCTAAAGCTGGTTTTTTCAACGAGGAGTTATTATATTCTTATTGCCAGGAAGGATCTATCCTTGGCGGTCATCCCAATATGCTTGAGATTCCGGGCGTAGAGGCTTCAACAGGAGCATTGGGGCATGGATTGCTTTTCGGAACAGGTGTTGCTCTTGCAGGTAGGATAAATAATGAGGGGTATAGGGTATATACTCTTCTTGGTGATGGTGAGTGCCAGGAAGGTTCGGTATGGGAGGCTGCACTTTTTGCAGCACATCATAAGCTTGGAAATTTGACTGCAATAGTTGACAATAACAAGCTGCAGGCGATGGATGAGCTTAAGAATATAATGGAGATGGAACCTTTTTCAGATAAATGGAGAGCCTTTGGATGGGACGTGATAGAGGTTGACGGACACAATATACCTCAGTTGCTGGAGGTGTTTGGAAAGGTTAGGGCTTTCGATTCAAAGCCATGCTTAATAATAGCACATACAATTAAGGGAAAAGGACTTTCTTTTATGGAAAATATACCTATATGGCATAACCGTCTTCCCAATCAAGAAGAGATGCAGATTGTTTATAGAGAATTGGAAATTACTGCAGAGGAGCTGAATAGTTAATGAGAACTGCATACTTATCTGCATTACATCATCTGACAAAAGCGAATAAAGATATTCTTGCTCTTATTTCTGATAATGGAGCTATTGTTTATGACTGGTATAGAGCCGAATTTCCGGATAATTATTTCAATTTTGGCATATCAGAAGCTAATATGGTAGCAGCTGCTGCAGGCCTTGCAAGTTGTGGAAAGATACCTTTTGCATACACAATTTCAGGTTTTCTTACTATGAGAGCTTTCGAGTTTGTACGAAATGATGTATGTTTGCAAAACCAAAATGTTAAACTTGTAGGAACTGGTGCAGGTTTCTCATATAGTACTTTAGGACCAACACATCATGCAACAGAAGACATTACACTTATGAGAGTACTTCCCAATCTAACAATATTTTCCCCAGCAAGCCCAATGGAAGTAAGAAAGGCTACAATTGAAGCAGCTAAGATGAAAGGCCCTGTTTACATCCGTTTAGGCACTAATAAAGAACCAGAAATCTATAATTCAGATTATGATTTCATTGTAGGTAAAGGAGTCAGACTGCTAAATGGCCTCGACTTGGCGATAATTACCACAGGTTCAATTGCTTATGATGTCCTGCAAGCGGCGAGCGAGCTTCGTGAAGAAGAAATTTCTGTTCGGGTGATAAATATTCACACAATAAAGCCACTGGATAAAGAAATTATCTTAAAGGCTGCAGAAGAAACGGGAAGGGTTATTACTGTAGAAGAGCATAATATAAATGGCGGACTTGGAAGTGCAGTGGCAGAAACACTGTTGGAAGGTGGTTGTTCTTCCATTGTGTTTGAAAGAATGGGGCTTAAAGATAGTTTTTGCAAGGGTTATGGTTCCCACCAATACCTAAAAAGTTTAAATCGTCTTTCTAAGGAAGATATAAAGAGCAAGATACGTGAAGTAATAAGTAGGAAGAAATAAATAAAACTGATATATTGAAGGTGGTAATATGGCCTATATAGATTTTATTTCTAAGCTTCATAATAAAACACAGAGAGATTATATAGAAAGGGTTACAAGCGCAGACAAAGCAGAGTGTGCTTCCATTGCTAAGAAATTTGATTATGATTATTGGGATGGGGATAGAAAGTTTGGCTATGGGGGTTACCGGTATGATGGACGTTGGAGAGCTGTAGCTGAGGAAATGGCAGAGCATTATAATCTCAAACCAGGGCAAAAAATTCTTGATGTGGGTTGTGGCAAGGGTTTTCTTTTGTACGAGCTAACGCAGGTAGTACCCGGTTTGCAAATTGCAGGAGTAGATATTTCCCGGTATGCAATTGATAACGCGAAAGATGAAGTAAAACCGTTCATACAGCAGGGTCTTGCCCAGAATTTAGAGTATGTAGATAAATATTTTGATTTTGTATATTCTATTGGAACATTGCATAATTTATATGTTTTTGACCTTAAAAAAGCTGTTAAGGAGATTCAGCGGGTTTCAAAAGGGCAAAGCTATATTATGGTCGAATCCTACAGAGATGAGAGGGAAAAGGCCAATTTATTATACTGGCAGCTGACTTGTGAGAGTTTTTATAAACCACAAGAATGGGAATGGCTATATAAAGAGTGGGGATATACAGGAGACTACAGCTATATTTTTTTTGAGTAGATAATCCTTTAAATGGTGGTGAACATTAATGCTGAATAACATGTTAGAAACGGGTTGCAAAATAATGGGTAAATGTAGGGTTTGTAGCAGTAATGAAATTTATATATTTATGGAATTAGGGAATATGCCAAATTCATTCCATTTGATGTCTTCTGTAAGTGAGGAAGTATATACGCAAGACATGAGATTAAGCTATTGTGCGGAATGCGGATTTGTTTTTTTTGCTGAACCCATGCCATCTGAGGAATTGTACGGTAACTACAACTGGCCTACCTCCTACTATCCGGCATTACACTTGAAATGGCTGTGTAAAAAGATAATGTGTGAGCATTTGAGTAGTAAGGACGATTTTATTGTAGAAATTGGTAGTAATGATGGATACTTTTTAAAAATGTTTTATGATGAGGGCTATCATAATTTACTTGGAGTTGAGCCTGCCAAAGACTGTTCAGATATTGCGAATAGCAACGGCATTCACACGATTAACAGTTACTACGATAATACAGTTGCCGAAATAATTAAATCGAACTATGCAGAGCCTCGGGCAATTATTTGTAGGCATGTTATTGAACATGTATGGGATATTGAAAAATTTGTTACC
Source organism: Clostridia bacterium (assembly GCA_026414765.1). NCBI lineage: Bacteria > Bacillati > Bacillota > Clostridia > Clostridia bacterium. The sequence goes on from JAOAIJ010000019.1 coordinate 171,369, forward strand.
AGTATTTGTTCTATTATTACAAAGGATTCAATTTTTGTTGTTGAAATCCCGAGTTTTGAAGTAATATCTGAAAAAGGAGACTTTACTTCCCTGTGGGAGCAACATGTAAATTATTTTTGTCTGGAAACGATCTCGAGGGTGTTTAATAGATGTGGATTATTTGTTGAGGAGCATCATATTATTTCGTTTTCATGTGGGTCTTTACTATTGTTTGTTAAGCTAAATGAGCAAAAAAATAATATTGTGAATAGAAATGATTTAGCACAATGCTTTAGAAAAAAGGCAAGGGGTAATATAGATACTTTAAATTCATATTTAGGTAGTATCAAGGATAATGGCGGGAGTATTGCAGCATATGGTGCAGGAAGCAAGGGGAGCTGCCTGCTCAACATATCAGGTGCATATAGACATATAGATTATATTGTTGATGATAACCCTAAAAAAATTGGACTTTTTCTTCCGGGATCAAAGATTCCTATTCTTTCATCCGAGGCTTTATATAAAGAAAACAAGCCCGATTATTGTATTATATCTCCACTTAACAATAAAGAGAATGAGGTTGGCATTCTAGATAAGCATAAAAAGTATACTGAGCTAGGTGGAAAGTTCATTGAGCTATTTCCTAAGGATTTTAGAAATTCCTTATTTATTGAGAATACTTAAGATAATAAAAAATCTATAGGAAGTAACACTTCAAGCTAATACTAAAGCATAGTTTTTGTTATTTTAAATTATAGTAAGTGTGGTAAGTAAAGACACGTAGGGGTGGTAATTTTGAGAGGAAATCTAGTAAAGCTTTCTTCTGGAAGAGTAAAAAGCTTTAAGTATGGAGATTTCGAGGAACTAAAAAACTTTGTAACGACCAATCCAGGGAAGAGTGCAAGAATATGTATCCATAATGGGAATGATGATTTGCTTCACCAAATGATTATAGTTCATAGAAGAGGTAACTATATCAGGCCCCACAAGCATGAATTCAAGTCAGAGTCCTTCCAGTTGATTGAAGGTGCTCTGGTTGTTTTTATATTCAATGACAATGGTGAAGTAATTGACAAAATCAATATGAGTGTAAATGAAAATATTGTTTTTAGAATTGAAAGAAATATTTGGCATACGATAGTTCCTACCAGTGAGTTGGTAGTATTTCATGAAATTACTAATGGGCCATTTACTGGAAATAATGACAGTATTTTTCCAGATTGGGCACCTCAATGCGGTGAGCATAACAAAATTGATATGTTTATGAAAAACCTGAACTAATATTTTTGAGTATAGTTTACTGCTATCAACAAGGAATATTTTTATGGAGCAGAGAGATATGATATTCGAAGAGTATTGTGCAAGTGTATCTAAAAAATATATAAGTAATAATAGGATATTATTTATAAACCCTCCCCAGTTTGATACAAGAAATTTTAGTATGGAAATTGCGAAAAAGAGGGGATATTATATCTACCCTCCTACAGGACTTCTTTTTCTTTCTTCAGCGCTAAAGGATTTTGATATTGATATACGGATATGTGACTTGAATTTTGAAATTCTGAGGAGAGCTATTGACGCTGAAGAATACAATGATGAGTGCTGGAAAGAGATTATTGATGAGTCAGTTCGTAGCTTTAAACCTTCTGTTATTGGTGTAAGCTGTATGTTTTCACATATCAGCCATGTCTACGAAAATGTAATGGCATATGTTATTGGCATGGAGGAATATTGTGTTTTGTCAGGTGGGCCACATGTAACGTTTGAGCATAAGGATTTATTGAATAAGGGGCTGTGTCATTTCGCGATGGTACATGATGGAGAATCAAAAATCAGATACCTTGTAAATCAGCTTTTTTCACTGGGGCAGCATGTGCAAACAACGGATGGGATATATTTTAAAGTAAAAAATGAAATAAGGGTAAGTGAGGGAATAACTTTTGACTCAAATGAATCTGATATCGATTTAGATATCAGCAATTCATACGAGTTAATTGATATTTCTCAATACTGCAAATATGGCTCGCTTAACCAGTTTTCCAGGATAATTGGCATGGATAATGTATTTACATCTGTTTCGATGAATAGGGGATGTAGGGGACACTGCACATTTTGTTCTGTCCGGACTCTTCTTGGTAAAAAAATCAGGAGTCGCAGTGTTGAATCTATAATAAGCGAACTAAAATATCTAAAAGAAAAAAAGAGTTTGCAGCATTTTGATTGGCTTGATGATGACTTGCTTGCTGATAGAGCAAGGTGTATACATCTCTTTGAGAGGATGAAGGAGGAAAAGTTAGACCTCAAGTGGTATGCTAATAATGGGCTGATAGCAGCCTCTTTAGATGATACTATGCTAAAAGCAATGTCAGAATCAGGGTGTGTAGGATTTAAGCTCGGTATTGAGAGTGGCAATGTTGAAGTACTTAAGAAAATTAGAAAACCTGCGACAATAGAAAGCCTTCTTAGAGCGTCGAAGCTTATAAATAACTATCCAAAGATTTTTACTGCAGGGAACTATATAATAGGTTTTCCTGATGAAACCTTTAGTCAGATGCTCGATACCTTTATTTTTTCAAACAGAATGAAGCTTGATTGGTCAGGTTTTTATATATGCCAGCCTTTGAAAGGTGCGGATGCTTTTGATAGTTTTGAATCAATTGGTGATGAAAGGTGTAGGGAAAAACCTGATTATTACATCCCTAATAAAGCGATAGAGGGCTACTATAAAAAGAAAAATAAGGAAATTGCCAGCGGATTGGATATATTTGATTTAGATAAGAATTTTATTGTTTCAAAGGAACAATTAGATGAGATATGGTTTGTGTTTGGGTTTATAACCAATTTTATTAATAATAAGAATTTGAGAGAAGGAAGCATCGACAAATTTTCTAATTGGGTTAATGCAGCTTCTATGGCGTATCCTTTTGATGCAGGAATGACAGTGTTTCTTTATGTAGCAAACATGCTTGAAGGAGATATTGAAAGAGCGAACGGATATTATCAAAGGACGGTTAAAATACTTGATTATTCAGAATACTGGAGAAAAAGGTTCGAGCAATTCAACCTTGATGTATTAGTAAATAGGAAGGATTTGGATAGAAATTCTATAAAAAACTGCTTAGTTTCAATTATGCATAAGGTTGAAAATATAATTGGCGTATCATTAAATTAATTACTAATTGAGGGTTTAGAATGAGGATTTTAGTTATTGGGGCATCCAGCTTTATCGGAAGAGAAGTCTATTTTTATGCTAAACAACAAGGCCATTGTGTGCTAGGAACAAGATATAGCTCTAAAGATGATGAGCTTTTATACTTTGATTTATTTACGCATGATATTGAGGATGTTATTCCGGATTGGTTTGTTTCAGTGAAGGAATCTTTATATTGTATTATTTGTTCTGCCATACCTAAGATAGATAAATGTAAAATGAATTTAGAGTTAAGTGAAATGCTTAATGTTACAAAGACAATTAAAACTGTAGATAGCTTGTCTAGGATGGGATTTAAAGTTGTATTCCTTTCATCAGAGGCTGTATTTGATGGGGAAAAAGGCTACTATAATGAGAATGATAGAGTTAATCCCGTTAATGAATATGGGAAACAGAAAGTTAAGGTAGAAACCCATATACTCTCATTTTATCCGAAACATCTTATTTTCCGGTTAAGTATGGTAGTATCATCGAAAGTGGCTAAAGGGCACTTATTCTATGACTGGTATAACAATATTGAAAAAAAACTTCCGATAAAATGTATAAGGGGACAGATATTCTCTCCTACAGATGTCGAAGACGTTGCGAAGGGGATACTTATAGCATTGGAGAAGGATTTAGAGGGAGTGTATCATCTAAGCAATCCGGAATTTTTCCTGAGAGATGAACTTGCGAGGCTTTTTATTCTACAATCCAGATTAAATGTAATGATTGATGTATTAGACATGGAGAAATTTAAGTTTTTTGATAAAAGGACTCTAAAAACTTATCTTGATGGCAGCAAATTTACTAATCGGACAGGTTTTTGTTTTAACTCTATAAGTAATATTATGCATAACTTTTGGAGCAATACAACAGGAAAAAAGCTTATTAAGGAGGATTGACGTGGTAGATAGCTATTTAGAACTGAACTTAATTTTTGAGGAACTAAAGGTATTAAGCGTTTCAGAGCTAATATCAATAGATTCAGGTAAAATAAATAGGATTATCAGAAAGTATGCCAATAAAATTTATATAGTTCCAATGGTAACCTATAGGATAGGGCATCTGGCGCTCAATACAGAGGATTTTCTGAGATACCACTATCACCATCTTGAAGAATACAAAGCACGGAAAGAGCTTGTAGTACTTGTTGATAATAATTTCATTGGTGAGGTAAGTAATCTCCAATTGTTTGAGATGGTTAAAAGGCGGATTCCTGTAATAAACAGAACGTTTTTTGCAGTAATTATTGAATTGGCTAAAAATGATCCTGATTTATGGAGTATAGATAACTCACCCTTATTTTATTCTTGGCTTAGGAACACTAGTGAATTCTTTAATGCTCCCCCACAATTATGGTTTACCCCTGAAGAGGAAACAAAAGGTAGGCGACTCCTGCAGGATATGGGTATTGAGCCTGATAAGCCTTTTGTATGTTTTCATAATAGAGATAGTGCGTATTTGGACTACTTGAACTCTAAAGTGGATTGGTCATATCATGATTATAGGGACAGTGATATTGAAAATTATTTGCCGGCTATCAATTATCTTGTACAACAGGGATACTATTGTATCAGAATGGGCCAAAAAGTAAGCAAATCTATTGAATTTGGCAGCTCAAAAATAATTGATTATGCATCAGAGTACAGATCTGATTTTGGGGATATATATTTAAGTGCAAAGTGTAGTTTGTTTCTGGGAAGTGGCACAGGCATAAGTCATGTCTCAACTATTTTTAACAAACCTTGCTTAATGACAAATATGATACCAGTAGTGTTTTCCCCTAATCCAGTTGTTATTCCATCCGGATTTGAAAATATTTTGCCTGTGATATATAAAAAATGTTGGTATTCTGAAGAAAAAAGGTTCCTGACATTTAAAGAACTTTTGGTTTCACAAATGCATAATTGGGGAAATCATACTGAGAACTACCGTAAGTTGGGAATAGAAGTTGTCCAAAATTCTCCTGAAGAAATCCTTGATTTCACAATAGAAATGCATAGAAGGATAAGTGGTACTTGGGTTGAAACTCAGGATGATATTGAATTACTGGATAAGTTCTATCGGTTATTTAGCAACAACAAGGGAGAATGCTGTTTCCCATATACTCGCGTTGGCAGTACGTTTATCAAGAAGAATAGTTTCTTACTGGAGTGAGGTGAAATTTATGGCTAATGTACTAATATCCTTTCGGTATGATGTTAAGGATAATTGTGGGTATGAGAAAGCTTTAGTTGATTTTGAAAACAATGATTATATAGTTTACGACTATAATGTTTCCGGGCAAGAATTTTCGATAGAGACGCTGTATTATGCAGTACAGGATATTAAAGATAAACATAGAGGTTCTTTAGATAGGATAGCTGTAATTTCTAATATTCGCTATGCAATTTTTATTTGGTATAGATGTTATAATTATCTTGTTAATGATTACATATACTTCATTGATGAATCAGGCCTGGACATTATTGGGGGGCGAAGCAATTTAATAAAAAACCTTTCGGATTTATCTGGGATCGGTAGTGAGACAATAGTAGGGAAAATTTATATTCATTTGACTTTTAGCAACCATACATTAATGCTAAAGACACTAATTCAGAATTATAACTTTAAATATTTTTCTTCACTTGATATGTATGATTTCAAACACTTTAAAGATAAAGATATAAATAAAAAAATTTACTCGTTAGAGAATGATTTTTTTACTTTTGAACCTGATATAGATATTAACTCCCCAGATAATGAAATAGTAGATTTATCAGTATCTGAAAGCACTATTGATATCAGCGAAAATTTCTTTAAAGAATTAATTTCCTATAATACTTTATTTTTTTGCATAATATGCTGTGGCTTATATGAACACACATCGAAGGATGTTTTGCAAATAATAACTGACTCGTTAAATGGTATACGTAAATCTATTGATTTTGAAAAAGATAATAAAATAATTGAGTCTATCACTAATTTTATACACAATAATAAAATAAAAATAAGCGATAAAGTCTTTTTGTTTTATATGATCTCTGTATTAAAAGGGACTCCCTGGGAATTCTAGAAAACAGTATGGTAAATTATTATTAGAGCAAAGACCTCAATAATTAATAGTTATGTATGTATTGATTGTTTATGTAAACTTTACATTGCTGGGCAATACTCTACTCAAACTTTGAAGGAAGGATTTTTTAAATGGATAAAAGTAATACCTCAGATAATCCATACATTTATTTTTATGGGGAACATAATGTTTCACCAGTGCGTCAGGACATTAGTGATATTACACAGCATTATATGAGACGTGAAGGACTTTATCGTTCTTTAGGAATACCTCCATTTGTATTTAATGGTAAGAGAATGCTTGAGGTAGGTCCTGGAGGGGGATATAATTCTTTATATTTCCTTAAAATGGGGGCAAGACTAGATCTTGTGGAACCAAATCCCAAGGGACAAGAAGAGATTATGCATTTATTTCATCAGCGAAACATAGAAAAAGCAAGATGGAAACTTCATAATACTGTCATTGAGGATTATTGTCCTGAACAAAAGTATGATATTGTGATAGCTGAGGGGTTTATATCCGGGCTTTTGCATAGGAATAAAGTGATTGAAAGGTTATCTGATGTAGTGAGCAATGGTGGGGTGCTAGTTGTTACCTGTGCCGATGAAATCAGCCTTTTTTTTGAATATTTGAAAAGACTTGTTGCATGGAAACTTATTAAAAAAGTCAATGAGTTTGAGGATAAAATAAGAATTTTATCAAATGCTTTTTTAACACACTTGTCCTCCCTAAGCTATGCTACTAGGCCAATTGATGATTGGGTAATAGATACCCTAATTAACCCTGCAATATGCTTTAACTCGTTTAGCATTGCTGATTGTATTAATGAATTTGGAGATAATTTTAAATTTTTAGGCAGTTCACCGGATATGTTTACAAATTACTCATGGTATAAGGATACTGACTATAATACAAATGAAAATGTTTTAAAGCAATTTTATTCTAAGCGGCATTTATTATTTATTACTGGTATAAAAGAAAGTGAAAGGGCTAAAGAGAGTAATGAAAAGTTACTGACAATGGCATCCGATTTTAGGCAAATAGTTTTAAAAATAGAAACAGAAGGTTGTCCGAAGGGGCATTGGGATATAGCAGTTCAATTGCTAAAACATTTACAGGCTATAACAGGTGACATTGACATAAGAATTCCCCAAATTATTGAAGAGGCTTTACTTCTTTTAAATGATGGTGAACTTAACAGTGAGAAGGTTTCCAAGTCTAAGAAATTAGTTGAAGCTTTTGGTAGGGGACAACAGTACGTTAGTATGGTAAAAAATGTATTTAGTTAATGGATACGATAAAAAATAGCACGAAAGGTAGGTAAAACCGTGAACTTAATAGTAACAGGAGGATGTGGATTTATTGGCTCACATTTGGTAGACAGGCTTCTTTCGGAGGGGCACTCTGTAACAGTAATTGATAATTTGAGTACAGGCAGGCCGGAAAATCTGCAGCACCAAAAGAACAATCCGAACCTAAAAATTATTATTGAAGATATAACAGATTTTAAAGCAGTAACACAATATTTTGAACAAACAGACTGGGTTTTCCACCTGGCAGCTTTGGCAGATATAGTGCCATCAATACAGATGCCTGAGCAATATTTCAGGTCAAATGTAGACGGTACCTTTTCTGTATTGCAGGCCGCAAAAGAAGCAGGAGTCAAAAGGTTCATATACGCTGCATCTTCATCATGCTACGGAATTCCAGATATTTATCCGACACCGGAGACTGCAGAAATAAGGCCACAATATCCATATGCCCTTACAAAGAATCTTGGTGAGCAGCTTGTGATACACTGGGGACAGGTCTATAAACTGCCTGTTGTGTCATTAAGATTTTTTAATGTATACGGTCCAAGATCAAGAACTTCGGGGACATATGGTGCAGTACTTGGGGTGTTTCTTGCCCAAAAGCTTGCAGGAAAGCCTTTCACAATAGTTGGTGACGGTAATCAGACAAGGGACTTTACCTATGTAACTGATATTGCTGATGCGTTAGTTACAGCGGCAAAATCGGATGTAACAAATCAAATATTCAATGTAGGCAGTGGAGGTACTTATTCGATAAACCATCTTGTTGAACTTCTGGAAGGAGAAAAATCCTACATACCTAAGAGACCAGGAGAGCCGGATTGTACTTTTGCCGATGTTACGAAAATACAGAATGAGCTTGGGTGGAAGGCAAAGATATCTTTTGAAGAGGGTGTGAGGAAGGTACTAGAGAACATTGAGCTTTGGAAGAAGGCCCCTGTGTGGGATGCAGGAAGTATAGGTGAGGCCACAAAGGACTGGTTTAAGTATTTAGGTGACAAAAAATAAAATCCTATTAAGTAATCTTATAGGTTTTCCGATATATTTTATACAATAAGAAAAAATTTACTCATCAGCCGGCCAGGAGTAAATTTTTTCCTGTTTTCCTTTTCCAGGCATGGATGCCGGGAACCAATCTAATCAAGGAGGAGATTTTATGAGAATCAATAACAACTTAATGGCGTTAAACGCCCACAGGCAGTTAAAGACAAATTCAGCAGAGCAGGGTAAATCACTTGAAAAGCTTTCATCAGGCTTCAGAATCAACAGGGCAGGAGACGATGCAGCAGGTCTTGCAATTTCTGAAAAGATGAGAGGTCAGATCAGAGGTTTGAACCAGGCATCAAGAAATGCTCAGGACGGTATATCCCTTATCCAGACGGCAGAAGGTGCTTTAAATGAAACTCATTCAATCCTTCAGAGAATGAGAGAACTTGCTGTTCAATCTTCAAATGATACTTATGTTACTGTAGACAGGGAAAATATTGAAGCCGAATTGAAGCAGTTGGGGTCTGAAGTTAAGAGGATAGCAGATAAAACCCAATTCAATACAAAAAACTTGCTGGATGGCAGTATTTCTGCCGGTAATACTGCAACATTCCTTATTGGAGCAAATAATGGAGAATCTATAACACTTACAATTGATCCTATGGATGCAAGTGCACTTGCAGTGAGTGTTATGGTCGCAAGTACTACTGCTACTGCTCAGGCAGCTATTACTACTATTAACACAGCTATAGGTACTGTATCAACACAGAGAGCAAATCTTGGTGCTATCCAGAACAGGCTTGAGCATACTATAGCAAACCTTGATACTGCGGCAGAAAACCTGCAGGCATCAGAGTCCAGAATACGTGACGTAGA
>JAOAIJ010000020.1 GCA_026414765.1 Clostridia bacterium
GCGTCAGATGTGTATAAGAGACAGGAACAGTATTAACTTCATTAAGAGCTGTGCCGAAATGAGTACAGACCCCCAGGTGCGTAATCTTTGCCAGCAGATGGCAGCAGACCATCAGAACGATTTGCAGACGCTCATAAAACATATTAATACCGCTAATATACAGTAAGGAGGAGAAAAATGAAAAACTTGTCAGATAAGGATATTCTCAATGTTTTATTGGATCAACATAAACACAGCGCTTCATCAATGACCAATATGATACTCGAAAGCAACAATCAGTTCCTGAGAAATGACGCTACAAACATACTTACTAAAGTATTCCAGCACCAGAAGCAAATATATGATCTGATGACCCAAAAGGGCTGGTACCAGGTCCAGAACGCAAGCCAGCAGGATGTCAGCAGAGCTCAGCAGGACGTAAGCAATATTCAATCATCGACGAGTATGTAATAGGAGGTTTGCATTATGGTATGTAAAGACTGCAAAAGCTTTAAGCCCGATAAGAATTTTGAAGCCGGAAGGGAACTTTCACCCGAAATCAAATCAATAAAGGGCAAATGCGATGTAAACAATAATGAGTGTTTGGCAGGCGACAAGTGCGGCTGCGGCGGTTTCGCCAAAAAATAAAAATAGCAGGAGAATTTCTCCTGCTATTTTTATATTAATTACTATTACTGATTGTTGTAGTTTTTGCCAGTGTAGGATTCGAATACCTTCTTAACGATATTTCCACCTATTCTACCAGCGTCTCTAGCAGCGAGGTCACCGTTGTAACCCTGCTTTAAATTAACGCCTACTTCTTTAGCTATTTCATACTTCATGTTTTCGAATGATGTTTTGCTGTTGTTTGCCATGATATCACCTCCTTAATAATTATTGTTTCTAAAATATCTTCTAATATAAGTAGAAAGATTTGGCTTAAAGATGTGAATTTTTTGTCGAAATTTATGTGGACTATTTTTCCTCTTTGTGGTATAGTGTAAGAGAAAATAAAATTTGAATACAGTGAAACTTTTAAATTAGCCCTGTGAGGCTGGTAAAGTTTATTCTTTGTTATTTTTGGGAGACAAGCTTCTTACCGGTCGTAGGTATGGAGCTTTTTTTATGGGATTTTTATTGTATTTCATATATGGACAATTCTCGGAATATTTTTTATTGAGACTTGTCAGTATATTAAGTAAATAATAAATAGGGGGAAGGTAAATTATGCAAAGAAAAGTAATACAGGTTGAAGAAAAAGTGCCACTACTCCAAGGTTTACCTCTTAGTTTTCAGCATTTGTTTGCAATGTTCGGTGCATCAGTTTTAGTTCCGTTTTTGTTTAATTCATGGGCGGGCAAACAGGTAATAGACCCTGCTCTTGTTTTACTCATGAACGGTATAGGAACCTTGATTTATTTGTTTTTGTGTAAAGGGAAGGCGCCAGCATTTCTAGGTTCCAGTTTTGCATTTTTGGCTCCTGTAAGTGCGGTTTTATCAATCTCAGGAGATAAAGAACTAAACTTTTCAAAAGCGTTAGGAGGTTTTATACTGGCTGGCATAATATTCTCAATTACTGCACTGATCATAGGTGCTGTAGGGACTAAATGGCTTGGTGTAGTATTACCTCCTGCAACAATGGGTCCTATAGTTGCTCTGATTGGACTTGAACTTGCAGGTATTGCAGCAGGGAATGCGGGATTACTCCCTGACCCGAAAACAGGGCTTTATGACTCAAAAGCAGTTATTATATCAATAGTCACACTTGCTGTGGTAATACTTGGCTCCCTTTTATTCAGAGGCTTCCTTGGCGTAATTCCCGTACTATTTGCTGTTGTTGCCGGATATGCGCTGTCAGCAGCTATGGGATATGTAAAAACAGAAGCAATAACAGGAAAAGATTGGTTTGTTATCCCTCAATTTGTTTTACCTACTTTTGATTTCAATGTAATGCTGATAATTGCACCTGCTGCGCTGGTTGTAATATCAGAACATATAGGCCATTTGTTTGTAACAAGCAATATAGTAGGGCGAGACCTTGCTAAAGACCCTGGCTTGCACAGGTCCTTACTCGGAGATGGATTATCAACCATCTTGTCCGGTTTCTCCGGTTCTGTTCCAACTACTACCTATGGAGAGAACATGGGTGTTATGGCTATAACAAGAGTATACAGCGTATGGGTTATAGGTGGCGCTGCCGTTATTTCCATAATACTTGCTTTTATTGGAAAGCTTTCAGGTGTAATTTCCAGTATACCGGGTCCTGTTATGGGCGGCATTACAATACTACTGTTTGGTGTTATAGCTGCTTCAGGTATAAGGATGATAGTAGAAGCAAAGGTGGATTACAGCAAATCAAGAAACCTTATACTCACAGCTGTTGTATTTATCGTTGGTTTAAGTGGAATATCAGTCAAACTAGGTGATGTTCCTTTAAAGGGCATGGCTCTCGCAACAGTTGTAGGAATGGCATTAAGCTTGATTTTCTACATTCTGGATAAGCTGAAGTTGACAAACGACAGTGCGGCATAAATATGGAAGATGACAGTTCAACAGTATAAAAGTTGCTTCTGTTATTTAGATGCTAAAATGCTAAATATAAAAAAACTTTTATGATATGCTTTTAAAGCAAACTATAGTTGTTTGTAAAAGAAAAGGAGTCCGGTTGCTTTCCGGATTCCTTTTTGTTGTGCTAAAAAACATATTAAGGTATGATTTATATCACAGAATTCAATTCAAAAATGAAGTATAATCTGGGTATAGGTTTGATGTTTCTAAAATATAAAATACATACAACAGGCTCATTGAAATGTTAAATCTGAAGACAAACAAAACAGAAAAATTTTGAGGAGGAAAAATATTATGGCAGTGAGAAAGATTATTAAAATAGATCAAGAAAAATGTAATGGATGCGGATTGTGTGTGCCGAACTGTGCAGAAGGTGCGATTCAGATAATTAATGGAAAAGCGAAGCTTGTAAAGGATTCATACTGTGATGGTCTTGGAGCATGTCTTGGACATTGTCCTATGGATGCATTACACATAATTGAAAGGGAAGCGGAAGATTTTAATGAGGAAGAGGCATTGGAGTTTGTGAAAAAAACTAAGGGAGAATCAACGCGTGATACAACTGTTCATCATCATGGAGTGGGAGGTTGTCCGGGAAGCAGAATGAGAATGTTCGGAAAAGATAGTGTAAGCACACAGAAGGCTTCAACTGTGGAGAATAGCGATATTGAAATCAAAATCAAGCCTCAGCTCAGGCAGTGGCCAGTACAACTAAGCCTTGTGCCGGTGAATGCACCATACTTTGAAAATGCTGACCTGCTAGTAACAGCAGACTGTGTTCCTTTTGCCTACGCAAACTACCATTTGGATTTATTGAAGGGTAAAGTTGTTGTTATCGGCTGTCCAAAGCTTGATGATATACAGTACTATACAGAAAAACTCACAGAAATAATTGACGGCAACAGTATTAAAAGCATAACAGTTGCCCACATGGAAGTTCCTTGCTGTTCGGGCATTGTAAGGGCTGTAGATATGGCTACGGAGCGTTCGGGAAAATCAATACCTGTTACCAAGGTTAGAATCACCATCGATGGGGGAGCGGAATACAGATAAATTAAAACCCGGCAGAATTGCCGGGTTTTGTTTAATGTTTACCTGCTTTTTGTACAAAGCTCCGGATGCTGTCAATTCTCCTGAACTTTTTCCGTGGGAGATGGGAAACTACTGTCTCTCCCTTTTCTATGTTTAAAAGAAAATTGACAATTTCCCCGGCGATATCGGGGTTTCTGAAATTTCTCTGTGATTCCCTGATTTGCTTCAACATTTTTGCATTATCTGTAAGAAGGCCGCTTACTACTTTCTTAAGATTCTTAAGTTCTTTACAGACTACACCGAGGTTATATTTTTCCGCGTATCCGGGGTTTCCCTCTTCTTGGCCAGGGAGAGCACCTGTTATTACCATTGGAGTATTGCATAGAACTGCTTCCATCATAACATTAGGGCTACCTCTAACAAAGGTGATGTCTGACTCAAGCATGAAGTCTTGTACATTTTCTACAAAGCCGAATATTTCGACTCTATCGTTGTATTTTTCCTTGAGTGTCAACTCCAGCCTGGTTTTTAGCATTTTATTACGGCCGGCAATGATTTTTACTCTGCAGTTAAAATTTTTCAGTAGGATTTCTGCAACTCTTCTCATGTTGCCCACGCCTTCTCCACCACTCATAATCAAGCAATTAATCGGGATTTCTGTAAAATCCTTTTCAAATAAATCATGCTTAATGGGTTTATCCTGTTTTTTAAGCAAGTGATCACAGAATTTTTCTCTGCTGGGAAAGCCTATGACCCTTAGCTTAGATTCTGGTACACCGAACTCAAGACACTTATATTTTGATTCAATTGTGGGACAAATAGTATAATCAGCTCTGGGATCAGCCCATAAGGGAGTTATTGTAACCAGGTCAGCAATTAATACAACAAAAGGTATATTGAGTTTGTTTTTCTTCATTATATTTAGTAATGATCCGTTAAAATTTGCATGGACACAGATAATCAAGTCAGGCTTTACTTCTTGTATAAGCTTCAGGAAGCTGTCACGGACTGAGATTTCCATAAACTCATTCATCAGCACGGGTGTTCTTATAGCTATATCCCAGAAAATTTTCCATAATTCCTTTGCATTTCTGGTAACTGATCCATAAAGTTTTCCTATTTTTAAACCTACATTTCCACCAAGAGCAAAACCATCAACTACATGAACTTCCACACCGGCATGTTTTCTGAATTGTTCTTTCAAAGAGTCGGTAATGCTTTTATGCCCGTGCCCTGTATAGTCTGAAGAGATTATAAGTATACTTTTTTTCATAAAACCTCCTGACTATGGTTTATATTTATAATAAATTCCGTGTTCTGAATTTCTTTATCTGCTCTTTTCAGTAAATATAGCGCTTATAAAGTTTATACTATAATAATTATGTCCTTCAGCTTTTCTTTTTATTATGGTTAACATCTAATAACGGGAATAGTAATTTTGAGTATGGAAAATAAATAAAGTCTGGTATCTAAATAAAATCATAAAGAATCATAGATTATTTATAGCATAAAACATAAAAAAACCTGTTGATTAAACAGGCAAAAATTCAAAACCAGGGTAGAATATTTGAAAATTATACAAATTGTAGTAATTTTAGAAAAGCTAACAACTGAATTATGTGTGCTTCAGTTCTCCATCCTGATAATAGTATATTGTTGGAAGTGTGACAGTCGTGATTTCAAAGATACTTTTCCTGATGTGTAGTGTACAGTTGGGGTAGGCTTTTTTTGTTATGTTTATTTCGCCTTCTCCACGTGCTTTCAAATACCCTGCGATATCTTTCTTGTTTTCTTCCAGTTCTTTGATTTTGTCTTTGATGTAGGTCATTCTTTCATAATTCTCATTGTATTCTTTCCTCTGAAAAGGGTTTAACTGGCCATGTCCGTCAAAGTGAGCCAGAAGCTGCTTGATCTTTTGCTGTTCAGCTTTCAATGCATTTATTTTACTAAATATTTCCTGCAATTCTTCATTTAGAGCATCCCGGTTAAAACCGGTTACTTCTATTACTGTCTTTTTCTCCATTTCAGAACCGGCTATAGGTACGACTACACGTATTTCAGCCGAGATATTACCGCCGATTATATGTCCGCCTGAAGAATCTATTATTACTTCCTTCGCCTTTAAAGTGCTGTTTATACAGTAAAATCCTATATGAATAGTACCTCCGCAGTTAATAGTAGTATCGTCAACAAATTTTGTGAAGACGTTTTTTGCCGCTTTTATTTCTACGTGGCCTTTTGAAGCAATACCGCCTTTAATGAAAATACTGCCATGGGTACTGGTAATTCCTTTAACGTTTCCAAGACCCAACTGTCCGTTAATTTCTATATCCTTAGTAGCCTCTACGTAAAAACCGTCAGTTACTGTTCCTTTTATAGTCACATAGCCGTCAAACTTTATGTTTCCTGTTTTAAAATCAACATCACCATCTATTTCCAAATGATTTGAGACCATGATCTTATCGCCGCAGTAGCTTACAGCGCCATTGATCTTTGAATACAGAGTAGTTATATTGTTTTCCGATATTTCCATAACCGAATTTTTATCATAGTTCAAGTTTATATTTTTACCATCTAAAGATTTGATGGGTTCGCCTTTTATGTTTGTTCCAGGAACACCTTTGGTTGCTTCCAGTCTTTCACCCAGCCAGTCTCCTGCTTTGACCCTGTTAATAAGCCGAAGTTCATAAAAATCAACCGTACCGTCCTTGTTGATTTCGGGTTTGGAGTCTTCGAGCTTGTACATTTTGATAACAGAATCGTTTCCTTTTATAGGAGGTATCCCTTTGGCTATCAAATAACGTTTGGCGCTATGAATTTCATTCATGAAAAAATCTTTTGTAACCCCTGTAATTATTCCAGCTTGGGCGATTTTTGCGTCTGTTTCCCTTATTAGGTTTTCCCTGTTCTTAATATCGAGTTCTTCCTTGGTCATATTATATGTAATGTACGCTTCAAGGCAATCACTTGAGAAATCTATGACAATCCTCTCTTTTAGCATCCCGATTTTCTCTGCAGGATGAGGTGCTGAATTTAGGATGGATTTAACTGCATTATAATTTGAGATACTGATTTGAGGGTGTGATATCAGTATGGAATTGAGGTGGTCAAAAGAGCAACCTTTCTTTAATGATTCCATGTATATATCGTTGTTCATTGAGCTTATTTTTATGAACTCATCGATAAAGATTATGTTGTCACCCATATGACACCCTCCTTTCCTTAACACACTATTCTATAGTAAGGAACTCAATTGACATTCACTATATATATCGGCATTTTCCACACCGGATTTAATATGTTTGTATACTAGATTGATCTTGGTGGTCAAAATCAATAAATCTACTTATAAACTCATAGATAAGCTCATATATTTCTATATGTATTTTGAATAAAGGAAGGCGTAGCTATGTCAAAAAAGAAGATTTTACTTAACTTATGCTGTTTATTGATAGTCAGTTTGCTTTTATCATCAAGCATCTATGCTGATGATATTTATGAAGGAAAGCCAAGTATGCCAACATTTTCAAGCAATGTCAACGATGTTGGTTCAAAAGTGCCAAATATTAATGCAATGGCTGCAATAGTAATAGATACTGAAAGCGGAAGAGTGATATATGAAAAAAATGCATATTCTAAAAGAGCAATAGCAAGTACAACAAAGATAGTTACAGCTATACTTGCATTAGAAAATGGAAATTTAGACGATGAAGTTACAGTAAGCAAGAGGGCAGCAAGTGTATGGGGCTCTACTATCAAACTGAAAGAGGGTCAGAAGCTTAAGCTTCGGGAGTTATTATACGGACTCATGCTGAATTCTGGAAATGATGCTGCTATTGCTATTGCAGAACATATAGGCGGGACCGTAGAGAATTTTTGTGAAATGATGACTAAAAAAGCACATGATCTGGGGGCAAAGAACAGTTCCTTCAAGTCACCCCATGGGCTCGATATGGACGGACATTATTCTACTGCATATGATCTGGCTGTAATAGCGCGGTATGCACTAAAGAACAAAACATTCTCAAATATTGTAAGAACTCAAATTGCGAGTATACCCGGGCGAAACCTGCACAATACAAACGAAATGTTATATGCTTACCAGGGCGCTGACGGGGTTAAGACAGGATATACTGGCAAGGCAGGGAGGTGCCTTGTGACTTCTGCCACGAGAAACAACTGGCGGATTATCTCTGTTACACTGGGGTCTCCAACAAGAAATGCAAGGGCGCAAAGTAGTAAAAGCATATTGGATTATGCATTTGAAAACTATAAATTGCACAAGCTTATTTCAAAGGCAGAAAGTGTTGCAGTTTTACCTGTAATAAAAGGTTTGCAGGAAAGTATCCCTGTAAATGCAAGCAGAAGTATTAAACTTCCTTTAAGGCAGGACGAAATGGATGCTTTGGTAAAAGAAGTAAACATCGGACAGGAGAAGCTGAAGGCTCCGGTAAAAGCTGGTACAAGGATTGGTAATATCAGATACGTCTTAAACGACAAGGTTATTGCTGAATCACCTCTGGAAATTGGTTCGGACGTAGAACGCAAGGGAATACTGGATTATCTGTGCGGGATTTTTACAGAATGGCTGAAACTTATGGAATGATAAATATATGATTGCCTTGATTATTTTATATGTGTTTTATATAATGTCCTCGAGGCTGGTAAGATGAGAGGAAAATATGAAAACACTTATAGTAGCATTGAATTCAAAATATATACATTCTTCACTTGCACCGTGGTATTTGAAAGCCAGTTGTGGGGAGGAACCGGGTGAAATCACCATAAAGGAATTTACCATCAATGACAGTATTGATTCCATATTGTCTGATATTTACCGGGGAAAAGCTGATCTGGTAGCTTTTTCGTGTTATATCTGGAATATTGATATTGTTTTGAAGATTGCAGAAAATCTCAAAAAGATTTGTCCCGGTATAAAAGTAGCTTTGGGAGGGCCTGAAGTATCTTTTGATTCAGTTCAAATACTGGAGAGGTATACATTTATTGATTATGTGATTATTGGAGAAGGAGAAAGTGTATTCAAACACTTATTGATTGCGGAAAAATTTGATAAAAGAGATGGGCTGTATGGGATTAAAGGCTTGACAGCAAGAATAAACGGAAAGGTTTATTCGAATACGGAATATCAAATGATAAACGATCTGGACTCCATTCCTTCCCCATATACTTCAGAAATGATTTTTTCCCTGAATAAGAGAATAGTCTACTATGAGTCTTCAAGAGGATGTCCTTTTTCATGTACCTACTGTCTTTCATCTACCTTTGACGGGGTTAGGTATTTTTCGATGGACAGGGTGGAAGAAGATTTAAACCGGTTAATTGAGGCTGGAGTTGCCCAGATTAAGTTTGTTGACAGGACATTTAACTGTAACAGGAACAGAGCAAAACAGATATTTAAATTCATAATTCAGAAAAGTAGATCCGGGATTAAGACGAACTTTCATTTTGAAGTGGCAGCAGATTTATTTGATGATGAAATGATTGAGATTCTGAAAAATGCACCGGAAGGACTTATTCAGTTTGAAATCGGTGTACAGACAACAAATGAGGAGACTTTTGAAGTAATAAACAGAAAAACAAACCTTGTTAAGTTGTTTGAGAATACAAATAGGTTGAAAATGTTGGGAAATATTCACATTCATATGGATTTGATTGCAGGACTGCCTGGCGAAGGGATGAACTCCTTTAAAAATTCCTTTAATGAGGCTTATAGTATAAAACCACATCAATTGCAACTGGGATTCCTGAAATTGCTGAAGGGTTCAAGTATCAGGGAAAGAGCCGGTGAGTATGACTATATTTTTAAGGAGTATGCCCCTTACGAAATTCTCTCCAATAAGTATATTGGATTCAATGAAATTCTTTCTTTGAAGGAACTGGAGGAAATGGTAGAGAGATACTACAATTCAGGGAGATTTATTCACATTTTGGAATATATTATGAATAGATTGTTTATGTCAGCCTTTGAATTTTATGAGCATTTGTCAGCATATTACAGAACAAAAGGGTTTATGAACAAACCTCCATCAAGCAGGACTCTTTATAGCATCCTTTATGATTTTCTAAAGGATATAGCTCCGGACAGGAAAGGATTTATAAATGAGATCTTAAAACTGGATTTTTTGTCTTCTGATAATTCTAATAATCTTCCTGAAGGTATAGAAAGAGAAGTTATGCAGGGATTCAAAGAATGGTGCTTTGATTTTTTAAAGAGTGAGCAGAATATAAGTCTGTACTTGCCTGATTTTAAGGGAGTACCGCCAAAACAAATATATAAATCAGTGCATTTTGAGATTTTTAGTAAGGATGTTTTAAGCGAACTTGGTATCAGTGATCTTAACCGGGGAAAATACGTAGTATTATTTAACTACAGTAGACGGAGCAGAGTAACTGGCCTGTATGAGTTCAAACCTATTATGGAGAGTTACTTATAAAGGAATTTATAGCTTTTACCGGAGGCTTTTATGGATAAACATGAAGTGAGTACGATACTTAATAATATAGGGACACTTTTGGAAATAAAGGGAGAAAGCTTTTTTAAATCAAAAGCTTACTATGATGCGGCAAGGACAGTGGAGCTACTGGAAGAAAACCTGGAAATATTGATTAATGAAAACAGACTGAAAGGGATTAAAGGTATTGGTGAGGCTTTATGTAGTAAGATCACAGAACTCGTAACGACAGGAAAGCTGGATTATTATGATAAACTTAAGGAATCAATACCTGGTGGTCTCATGGATATGCTGAAAATATCAGGTCTTGGACCGAAAAAAATCTGGACAATATATGAAGAATTGAAGATCACTACCATAGGTGAACTCAAATATGCTTGTGAAGAAAACAGGCTAGCCAAACTTCCGGGTTTCGGACAAAAAACACAATTGAAGGTACTTGAGGGTATAGAGAATCTGGACAAGTATACAGGACAATATCACTTTCCTCATGCAAAGAGACTTGCAGATGAAATCCTGGCTGACTTAAGAAAAAATGAATCGGTTATCAGATGCAGTGAGGGAGGGAGTCTCAGAAGAAAAAAAGAGATTGTCAAAGATATTGACATACTTGTAAGCAGCAATGACAGTGATAAAGTAATGGATTTATTCACATCTCATCCTTTAGTAGAGAGGGTAACGTCAAAGGGTGGGACAAAATCAAGTGTAATACTTTCTACAGGGATAAATGCTGATATAAGAGTTGTTTCAGATGAAGTGTACCCATATGCGCTTCATCATTTTACAGGGAGTAAAGAGCATAATACTGCTCTCAGACACATTGCAAAGCAAAAAGGGATAAAGGTTAATGAATATGGCCTCTTCAAGGGTGATACACAAGTAAATTGTTCATCTGAAGAGGATATATTCAAGGTATTCGGCATGTCCTTCATACCGCCTGAATTACGGGAAAACAACGGAGAAATTGAGGCTGCCGGAAAAGGATTGCTTCCGGAACTTGTGAGAACTGAAGATATAAAGGGAATACTACATGTGCACTCAGAATACAGTGATGGGGCAAATTCCATTTCAGAGTTGGCAGAATATTGTATGGAAAAAGGGTATGTCTATATGGGAATCACTGACCATAGTGAGACGGCATATTATGCCGGAGGATTGAGGCTTGATAATATAAAGAGGCAGCATGAGGAAATTGACAGACTTAATTATAAGTATAAGGGCTTTAAGATTCTTAAAGGGATAGAATTGGACATACTGCCTGACGGAAGCGTTGATTACAACGATGAAGTATTGTCCTGGTTTGATTTTACTATAGCTTCTGTTCACTCGTCCTTTAATATGGAAGAGGATAAGATGACAGACCGTGTAATAAAGGCAATGAAAAATGAACACATTAAAATTCTTGGGCACCCCACAGGGAGAATTTTGCTTGCACGGGAGCCATTCAGGATAAATCTTGATGAAATAATCAAAATTGCAGGTAAATGCGGAGTAGTACTTGAAATTAATGCAAATCCACACAGACTTGATCTGGATTGGCGTTATTGTAAAACTGCAAAAGAGGCGGGATGTAAATTTGCTGTTTGTCCAGATGCTCATAGGCTGGACGGCATAAATGATATATATTACGGGATAAATGTTGCGAGAAAAGGATGGCTTACCAGGGAAGATATAGTTAATTGTACGGATATTGATACTTTACTAAACATACTGAAGAAACCTTCCTAAATTTTATATTGCTATAATACTGATTTTTTATTAAAATAACAATCAGCTACCAATATTTTGTGAGGAGATGAGTTAGGTGAGTAAGTTGAGTAAAAATGAGGTAACAAAAATCCTGCTTGATGAGAGTGAAATACCTAAACAGTGGTACAATGTTATTGCTGATATGCCAAATAAACCGGCTCCTTTTTATAGTCCTGCTACAGGAAAAATTGCCACTCTTGAAGAGATGAGCGTAATATTTCCCAAGGAATTGATTTTACAGGAAATGGCCACAGATAGGTGGGTTGATATCCCAGTTGAAGTAAGGGAAATGTACAAGCAGTGGAGGCCATCTCCTCTATATAGAGCAAGGGGTCTAGAAAAACTTCTGGATACTCCGGCAAGGATATATTATAAATATGAGGGAACAAATGCTACAGGCAGTCATAAATTGAATACATCCCTGCCTCAGGCGTATTACAATAAAGAAGCAGGAATAAAGCGTCTTGCAACAGAAACCGGTGCAGGTCAGTGGGGGAGTGCATTGAGCCTCGCCTCCAGCCATTTCGGTCTTGAATGTACAGTATATATGGTAAAAGTAAGTTATCAGCAAAAGCCGTACAGACGCTCATTCATGCAAACCTTCGGGGCGGAAGTGATAGCCAGTCCAAGCAGTCTCACAAACTGTGGAAGAGGTATTCTTGAAAGTGATCCGGATTGTACAGGCAGCCTTGGTATAGCTATAAGTGAAGCTGTAGAAGATGCAGCAACTCATGCAGATACAAATTATGCACTTGGAAGCGTTCTGAACCATGTATGTATGCATCAGACGATAATCGGACTGGAAGCTAAAAAGCAGCTTGAGATGGTAGATGAATATCCGGATGTTATTTTTGCATGCTGCGGAGGCGGAAGTAATTTCGCCGGCATAACATTTCCTTTCCTCATGGATAAGTTCAAGGGACAAAAGGTAAGAGCTGTGGCAGTTGAACCTACAGCATGTCCTACATTGACAAAAGGTATATTTGCATTTGATTACGGTGATACTGCAAAGGTGGCACCAATAACAAAAATGTATACTCTCGGTCATGATTTTGTACCCGCAGGTATACATGCGGGCGGATTAAGATACCATGGGGATTCACCTATAGTCAGCCAACTGTACCATGACGGACTGATAGAAGCGCAGGCGTTTGGACAGAAAGCCGTATTTGATGCAGCGGTTATGTTTGCACGTTCTGAAGGGATAGTGCCTGCTCCCGAATCTTCACATGCTATAAGAGCTGCTATAGATGAAGCTTTAAGAGCTAAGGAAGCCGGTAAGGAACAGGTTATACTCTTTAACCTCAGTGGACACGGTTATTTTGATTTTGCAGCATATGACAATTATTTCAGTGGAAAGCTAGATGATATTGAGTATTCAGAGGACTCAGTTAAAGCAAGTATGGCTAATCTACCGAAAATAGAAGAATAAAAAATTAGATAGAAAATAATGGCCTGCACAAATTGTGGGCCATTATTTATTCATAATCAGCTTTTCTTAAACTTAAAATAATTTGCAGAATTCTTCAACCATTTCTGTAATCTTCTTTTCACGACTTTTATTCTTCCAATTAGCGATTCCCGTACTGCAGACGGTTCCTCTTTTTTGTCCGCAAGCTTTTCTGAACTGTGTAATTGCCCGGTTTCCTCCCATCCATTGGTAGGGGAAGAATTGTGTGACAAAACAAATTAATTTTTTATCTTGCAGCGATACCAATTGCTCCAAATAGACTCTCATTACCGGAGATAGAGAAAAACCTCTTACTGGTGCGCCAAATATCAAGGCATCATATGGACTTATATCAGGGTAAATCTCGATTTTAAAATCCTTCATATTAGGTTGTTCGCCGCCAGTCAGCTTAATTTGCTCAAGGTTGACTACATGCCCTGCTTTTGTAAGGCTGTCATGGAGTTTTTGGGCAATAGAAAAGGTATTGCCGGTAAAAGAATGGATTATTATACCGATTTTCATGGTAACCTCCATGTTTTTATTTAGTGAAAAGACTTAGTCTGTTAAATAACTATTTATATTTATGTATTATATAAAACTTTTAGCAGTTTTGAAAGATATTTGTTGGGGACACTTCTATGTTGGGGACACTTCTCAAAAAAGAGATAATTTACAAAATAACTTTACCGAACAAGTGTTCTGTGATAAGATATAGAAAAAGGTTTTGGTGGTGAGTATATGCCAAGAAAAGCCCGACAGAAAAATCCACAGGCGATTTTTCATATAATGTGCCGCAGTATATCCGAATTTTTTTTATTCAGAGATGATGATGATAAAAATAAATATCTTGAATTGCTAAAAAGATACACTGAAAAATATAAGTGCAGCATATATGCATATTGTCTGATGAATAACCATTTACACATTCAGCTTGATCCAAAGGGGTTTGATGTGTCAAAGTTTATGCACTGTACCAATACCGCATATGTAAGATATTACAATATAAAGTATAAAAGGCATGGTCATGTTTTCCAGGATAGATTTGAAAGTAGGGTGTTGGATACAGATGAGTATAATCTTGCGGTTTCAGCTTATATTCATAACAATCCTCAAGACTTGGATGGTTTCAGTGGTAAAGAACAAGATTACAAGTATTCCTCCTATGGTATTTATCTTGGTAAAAGAAAAGATATATATGGATTGGTTGATAAGAGTTTTATAAAAGGACTCTTTAATGTGGAAGATGAGAATAGATTTGTAGATAGGTATTTTGCATTTGTAAGCCACCAAAGAGACGTTGGTAGTTTCAAGGAGATTAATAAGAAATTATTGATTACTACAGAATATCAGTATGTTAGCGGTAGAAGAATTATTTTGAGGGATTTACTGCCTGTCAAAGTCATGTCATATATCTCGGACAAGCTGATGCTGGAGGATAGTAAACTTAAGGAATCAAGATGTAGGGGTAAAGTGCTTGAGTTCAGGGCTTTTACAGTCTATGCGCTAAGAGTTTTGTGTGGGCTTAGCTATAAGGAAATATGTAATTGTTTGTATAACTTAACAATTTCAGGGTGTTCAAGCCTTTGCAGTCGCGGTTTCGGAATTCTAAAGCATGGGGATTCAGTGTATAAAGATTTACTTAATGAATTAATCTGCATAGGGAATAGTTGAATCTGTAAGGAGTTTTCAATTCAGTATAAGCCATACCGGCGACTGAATATTAATTGAATAACTAATGCATAAAAGCTTAACCATCCCTATAGGATTTATAGAGTGTTAAGCTTTTATTTGTTGTTAATTTGATCTGTTGTGCTAGAATGAAAAATTCTATGGTACAGTATATCCTCCATATTTACTTGTGTGACTAATATAGTGAGTGAAGTTTTTAAAGTTGAGAAATGTCCCCAATTCTACAATTCTACCTAGGTCTGATTCTTAACTCCATCCAGTCGAATGCGATCCAGTTGTTTGCCCCTGCATTAGAGGTATTCTCTATTACTATTCTGTTGTTTCTCCTAAGGTTAGGTATATTAAGGGTGAGGTCTCTCCAATTGTTAAATCTTCCGCCTGCAGGCCTTCCATGTACGAATGGTACTCTTCCCGTATGAACTACATTGCCGTTAATAGTAATTCTGGCTGAATACCTGTTTGCAGGCAAATCACCCATATCGTCTAGGACACCACGTATAACTATTTGGCTACCACCAAGATTGCCTGGTACAAATAAAAATGCAGGGATTTCGAAGGTCCAAACGCCCCTATTACCTGTGTATAAAATATCTGCGTTACCGCTTGGGTTACCATAATTCGGATAAGCGGTGAGCTCCTTGAAGAGTGCTATTACAGTAGATGGAGGATTGTTACTTAGAATCGGCGGTGGATCATCAGGCCTTGAAATTAAAGGTGAATAGGTATTGCCATACGTCCCTGCGTTATTTGATGACATAAATGGACACTGAAATGGTTGTGTAGGAACATTTATCTGCTCCTGGGGCATTACGGGCTGTACCTGAGCTGCTGCAGGCTGTACTTGCGGAATCTGAGCAGCAGGCAATTGAGAATTTGGAATATTAAATGCTGGAGGGAAAATATCTGGTGTCTGAACCATAGGTAAATCTTCAGGAGTTACATATTGTGGTATTTGTTCCATTGGTGTAGGTTGCTGCATTGCAGGTGAAACAAATTGCTGGGGCTGCTGTTGCATTCCGGTAGCATTTCTATCTATGGGAAAAAAAGGGAAACTGTAATACGGT
The DNA here is from genome assembly GCA_026414765.1 of Clostridia bacterium. Taxonomy (NCBI): domain Bacteria; kingdom Bacillati; phylum Bacillota; class Clostridia; species Clostridia bacterium. The sequence continues at coordinate 16,005 of JAOAIJ010000020.1, forward strand.
AACATAGTTTAGCCTCCTAAACATTTTTTACAAATATTATATGTAGTACATAATATTCAAAAAACTTTTTTATGTTACCTTGTTGGACATTAGTTCTTCTCTTTAGTCTTGGGAGCATCAACAATACGGAATGTATAGCGTGTTACAGAATCAGCTGATACGAGCACGTCAACGGGTACAGGAATCGTGTATTGTCCAGGAAATTTTTCAGGGACAAAAGCGATTTTGTATTTCCCTGGATTAATCTTAAATACAGCAATACCTTCAGAATTTGTTACAGAAAAAAGAGTGTTTGGAAAGCCGGGAGCGGAAACTATTCCATCAATGGTTAGCTCAAGTTCGGCTACAGGTTTATTCTCCTTGTCAAGAACCTCAAGTTCAACTATTCCCCAAGGCTGAACTTCAGTCTTAGGCTCTTCCAGATTTACTGTTATGATTGTAGTTCCAGCAGATTTCAATTCGCAGAATAATGCAGCAGGAATTTGATATTGTGTAGGGAAATTATCGGAGTCAAAACTGATCCTGAATGCTCCCTTATCAAGTGTAAACTTGGCTGTACCAGCTTCATCCGTCAGAATGGATTTGCTCAAGTATTTATCCGTAATAGTTGATTTGCCATCAACAAATATCTTTGTGTTTGTGATAGGAGCATTAGTTTTACTGTCTACCAATTTTACATGAAGAGTATAAACTGCCTCATCCTTGGCAGATATTATCTGCGTAACGGTATTTGCATTTTTCATTTTTGTAATGGCCATTCCGAAACCGTTAGCTTCAAAATCTGATGCAATTACGTTCAACTTATAAAAAATGACTGACAATAGCAAGAGACAGAAGAAAGCGAATAAAGTATTTTTAAGAATCCTGTAAGAATTACTGAAAACAAACTTTTCTTTATTGTTTGTTTTTTTACTAGAAAAAAGTAATGGTATTATCGCCGGTAAATAGAAAAATGCTGCTGACAAAAATATTAGAAAAACTCCAAATACAGAAGCAGAGACGGCTATAGGTTTTATACAATCATCTAAATATGAGATAACCACATCTTTTTGTAGAGGAAGGGACATAACCAATGGATAGATGTTTTTCGGCATAAGTGAGTAGGTATAAAAAAACAATCCAATACCTGAAAATATTGATAGTACTCCGCCTGTAAGCGTGAAAGCAGCAATCCATCTGGTGGCGGAAGTGAATTTGCTGCATGTATAAATCCCTATAAATGCAAGTAAAAAGAGTACCAGGATGAAGAAGCCGGGTATCTGATCAAAAGCATAATACAGAAACTTTATTTTAAAGAAGGTGTCATATATATCACTTCTATTTATATAGAGCAGAATAGCACTAAGATTGATTTTTTCTATCTTTGTCAGTGCCTGATAAGGGGAATTCGGGCTTGTAACCGTACCCGTTTTTTCAATATTTCCGGTAGACTCCTTTAAATCTGATTTTGATGTACTCAGATAGATGTCAGGAAGGAATTTCCTTTCACCGCGGAAATATTGAAAAAGTCCTTCTCTTATAGAATCTACGTTAAACTTTACCAGATCAGGTGTAACAGATTTTCGGAGCAGGTCAAACACTTGCTTATGCTGCACAAAATCCTCTGGAGACGCTTTCTTCAAACTATCAATATATTGGTTCATAGAACTACTGATAACAGAGTGTGCTTTTTTATAGATATCATGTTTACTAAACAACTGACTATGGTAAGATGCTTCTAATACAGTATTGTTAATATTTGCTGTTGTGAATATTATAAAGAGGCTTATACCTGATAAAATGGCGGAAGCTGTAAATATTATAAGTTTTATTACTTTTTTATAGGATTTCAAACTATAATCCCCCTAAAACAAATTGACAGCAGTTCTAAGTTTTTTAATAACGCACTAATCCTATTATAGCATATATTCAGGATAGCATTAGTGTAAAAACTGGAATTTTGCATTAAGGTACTTCAAAATTCAATTTTAAAAAGGACTATAAAAACTGTATTGAGATTTATGTTTCATGAATACATTTTAATATTAGAGACCTATTTGGCAGGTTTGCAGTCGTAGCTTAAAGCAGGTTTTATGCAGATATACTCTTATATGGCTTCTGTTTTACTATATGTATGGCCTTATGAACTGAGCAGCATACCTGGTTAATCAATTTTTAGGGGGTAAATTATATGATTAAGCAAGATATTTCAAGTATTATACTTAAGGATAGGGAAGAACGCAAAAACAGAAGTTTTGAAGGTTCATTCCTGCAATATCTTGATATGGTAAAAGAAAATCCTGACGTATCAATGCTGGCACATCAGAGAATGTACAATCTGATAACCTCCCAGGGCGTAGATGTGATAAAGACTGATGAAAATCCAAGATTGAGAAGGATTTATGGCAATGATATCATAAAAAAATATAAATTCTTTGAAGAGGATTTTTTTGGGATAGATAAAACGATTATGAAAATTGTGAGGTATTTTCATTCAGCAGCGATGGCAGGTGAAGAAGCAAGGCAGGTGCTTTATCTCGTTGGACCGGTTGGTTCAGGTAAATCATCATTAATGGAAGCTCTAAAGAAGGCCTTGGAAATGAGTTCTCCAGTCTATGCACTAAAAGGCTGTCCAATGAGAGAAGAACCTTTACATTTGATTCCTAAGCATTTAAGAATGCAGTTTGAAGAGATTCTCAACTTGAAAATCGAAGGAGATCTTTGTCCGGTCTGCAGATATAGGCTGAAAAATGAGTTGAAGGGTGAGTATGAAAAATTTCCTGTTGAGACAGTAGGATTTTCAATAAGATCAAGAAAGGGAATAGGAGTTGTACCTCCTGTAGACCCAAATAATCAGGATACCAGTGTGCTCATAGGAAGTGTAGATATTTCTAAAATTGACCTATATCCAGAGGACGATCCAAGGGTTCTATCACTAAATGGTGCTTTTAATGTAGGTAATAGGGGTTTGGTAGAGTTCATAGAAGTGTTTAAAAATGAGACTGAATACCTCCATACAATGATTACAGCGACTCAGGAGAAATCTATTCCGTCGCCCGGAAAGGGTTCCATGATATACTTTGATGGAATAATTCTGGCTCACTCAAATGAAGCGGAATGGAACAAATTTAAGTCCGATCATACAAATGAAGCTATACTTGACAGAATAGTAAAAGTAGAAATTCCCTACTGCCTTGAACTTGATGAAGAAATAAAGATATATGAAAAGATACTCAGGAAAAGCAAATTCAAAGCTCATATTGCTCCACACACAATTGAAGTTGCTTCAATGTTTGCCATACTCACACGTTTGACTCCCTCAAGCAAGATAGATCCGATGACGAAGCTGAAAATATATAACGGTGAAGAAATTGTAGAAAAGGGTATGACAAGAAAGATCGACATATTTGAACTGCATGAGGAAGCTCAGAGAGAAGGAATGACGGGAATATCCACAAGATTCATAATGAAAGCACTGGATACTGCATTATCTGAATCGGAACATAATTGTATAAACCCTATTTCAGTTATGGAGACTTTGATTAGGGCTGTAAAGGAGCTGGGAATAGGTGAGGAGGAAAAAGAACGGTATTTACGCTTTATTCAGGATAGTATAAAGAAAGAATACAACAAGTTGCTTGAGAAAGAAGTGACAAAAGCATTTATTCACGGATACAGGGAGCAGGCTGAGAGTTTGTTCAACAACTATCTGGACCATGCAGAAGCTTTTGTGAACAAGACAAAGATTAAGGATTCAAACACAGGAGAAGAACTGGAACCTGACGAAAAGTTTTTAAGATCGATAGAAGAGCAAATCGGGATCACAGATTCTGCAGCAAAGGGCTTCAGGTCTGATGTTACTGCATATATGTTTTTTGTCTTGCGCAACGGAGGAAAACTTGATTTTGACAGCTATGAGCCTTTGAAGGAAGCTATAGAGAAAAAATTAACGGTTTCTGTAAAAGAACTGAGCCGTATTATTACCCAAGCAAAAGTCAGAGATAAGGATCAGAACGAAAAGTATAATGCTATGGTTGATGAAATGAAGAAAAACGGATACTGTGACTGCTGCTGCAATGTTATACTCAAGTACGCAGCAAATAATTTGTGGAAAGACTGATAAAGCAATTGATAATATTTATCTTATAGTTGTCGGTTCTTTATCATTTATGCCGGAGGCGAAGCATAATGGCGATTTTTAGAGAGTTTAGCAGCAGCGGGAGGGACCGGTCTTCAGAAGACAGGCGGAGACATAAAGAATTGGTTGAGGAATCTATCAAGAAAAACCTGGGTAACATTATTGCAGAAGAAAGCATTATCGGGCAGAGCAGGGATAAGAAAATAAAAATCCCCATAAAGGGTATAAAAGAGTATCAGTTTATATACGGAAAAAACGGGCCTGGAGTAGGTTCAGGCGATGGTACTGAGAAAAGAGGGGATAAAATCGGTGAGGATAAATCCGGGCAAGGTAGTAATGGTAACGGGCAGGCAGGTAATCAGGAAGGTGAAGATGTATATGAGACTGAGGTTACAATTGAAGAGCTTGTAAATTATTTATTTGATGATTTGAACCTTCCGGATATAGATAAGAAAAAAATCGCAGAGATTGAATCAATAAAAAGTATAAAAAAAATAGGATACCAGCGTAAAGGTATTCCACCACGACTGGCAAAGAGGCGGTCTGTCGTAGAGAAAATAAAAAGAAGGCAGGCGTATAACAGGTCGCAGGAAGAGTTTGAAGCACAAAACGAGGGAAATATTGATGATTTATATAGCGATTATGATGGAGCTGCAGATGATCAGAATATGGAGGCTCGTAGCGAAGCTACAGTAACAAAAAGGTTTCCTTTTATGGAAGATGACTTAAGATATCATAGAGTCAGGGAGGATCATAAAAAGGATTATAATGCTGTAGTTATATGCATAATGGATGTTTCAGGCTCTATGGATCAGACCAAAAAATACATGGCCAGGAGTTTTTATTTCCTGCTATACCAATTTATCAGACTTAAGTATTCTAATGTTGAAGTTGCTTTTGTAGCTCACACAACTACTGCAAAAGAGGTAAATGAAGATGAGTTTTTTCACAAAGGGGAATCTGGGGGGACCTACATAAGCAGTGGGTATGAAAAGGCTTTAGAAATAATTGAACAGAGATACAACCCGACAAGTTGGAATATATATGCTTTTCACTGTAGTGACGGAGATAATTGGACAGAAGATAATAAAAGAGCAATTGAATATGCCCAGAAGCTGTGTGATGTTTGCAATTTGTTCGGATATGGCGAAATTGTTCCAGGTTATTACTCTTCCAGCAGTACAATTAAATCAGATTTTCAGAAGAATATAAGGCATAAAAACTTTGCTATTGTTACCATGACCAAGAAGGAAGATGTTTATAGCGCCCTGAAAAAGCTTCTTGACAAAGAAAATGAAGATTAGGAAGCCAGTTGGAATTTGGTAAACAATAATGAGATAATATGAGTTTACAATAAAATCGGTGACTGGTAATTTCGGTAGGGGGTGTTATTGTGGCGGATTACAGTATAAGAGAACTGGAGAAATGGAATGAAAAGATAGAAGAAATTGCGAAAGAGGCAGGACTTGATTATTATGATCAGGAATTTGAAATAATAAGTTATGAAGATATGATGGGATATGAAACATATATCGGTATGCCTTCGCATTATCCGCATTGGAGTTATGGAAAAGCTTATGAAAGAATCAAGACCCTCAACAGATATAACTTATCAGGGTTAGCTTATGAGATGGTGATAAATGCAAATCCGTGCATAGCATACCTGATGAAGGATAATACATTGCTTCTTCAGATACTGACCATTGCACATGTTTATGGACATAATGATTTTTTTAAGAACAACAGAATGTTTAAGATTGGCACCAGAGCGGACTATACGCTAGAGATGTTTAAGAATCATGCAAACAGAATCAGAGCCTATATTGCCGATCCGGGTATCGGATATAAAAAAGTCGAGAGGATACTGAATGCAGCACATGCTCTTAAATACCAAACATCCAGATTAGTTGGAGAAAAGAGGATTCCGGAAAATGAAAAAAGGAAGGCAGTTCTTGAACGTTATAGTAAAGAAGACTATGATTTCCCTCTTTTAAATCCCAAAAACCAAAAAACGGATACAGGCGTAGAGCTTAATAAGATTCCAATAGAGCCTGAAGAAAACATACTTTATTTTTTATCAAAGTATGGGAGGTTAAGTGAGTGGGAAAAAGACATGCTGGATATTGTCAGAGAAGAAACTACGTACTTTGTTCCCCAAATTGAAACTAAAATAATGAATGAAGGATGGGCAAGCTTCTGGCATTACACTATACTAAATAAACTTGAACTGACACAAGGGTTGCATTTTGAATTTCTTAAGAGACATAATCAGGTAATAAGGCCGCATGAGGGACGTATTAATCCATATTATATAGGCTTTAAGATTTTTGAGGATTTAGTCAGAAAATACCCTGACAACCCAAATAAGATTTTTGAAGTTCGTGAGATTGAAAGAGATCAGTCCTTCCTGAGGAGATATCTGACTTATGAATTGTGCAATGAGATGAATCTTTTTGAATACATAAAGGTAGACCGTGATTATGTTATTTCTGAAGTGCCGGATGAGGAAGGATGGAAGACAATAAGGGATACACTTGTATTTTCAACGGGTATGGGTGGGATACCTAACATTGTTGTGGATGAATGGGTTCAGAAAGACAATACACTGATACTTGAGCACAAGTACGACGGAAGGGAGCTGGAATTAAACTATGCTTATGAGACTTTGAAGCATATAGCAGACTTATGGGACGGAAAAGTTATGCTTATAACATTTCTGGATAATAAGCGCAAGATAGTAATCTGTGATGAACAAAAGAGGATAACGATGACAAATACTTAACGCCGAAAGGCGTTTTTTTGATATACAGGAAATTGTGCTTCATATTTCCTGCGCAGAGGAATTCAGACTTGCCGGTTAGTAGGAGGTGTCCAGAGTAAAGTATGATAGCATTTGTTCATGGTGAAAGTTTTAAAAAATTGTTTTTAATGGTATAATACATGAATAATTCATAAATTTTTCGGAGGCGTTATTATGCAGGACTTAAATAATCAGGATTATTATGAAAAAGTTTCTGAAACTGCGAAGTACATAAAAGAAAGGATAAAAGAAAAACCAGTAATCGGAATAATTTTGGGATCTGGTCTGGGACCATTGGTAAATCATCTTGAGAACCCGGAAGAGATAGACTACACTGAGATACCTCATTTCCCGGTCACCACTGTAGAGGGACATGCCGGTAAGCTTGTGTCTGGAAAGATCGGTGGAAAGACTGTATTGGTTATGAAGGGTAGATTTCATCATTATGAAGGATATGATATTTCCCAAGTTATTTATCATATCAGAGTTTTTAAGCTTCTCGGAATAAATGATCTTCTTGTTACCAATGCGGCAGGAGGAATAAATAAGGAATTCAAATCAGGAGCGTTGATGCTTATCAAAGATCATATCAGCTTTTTTGCACCCTCACCCTTAAGGGGGAAAAATGTAAATGAGTTTGGTGTAAGATTCCCTGACATGAGTGAGGCGTACAGCAGAAGTTTGATAAATATTGCCAAAGACACTGCAGGTAAGTTGGGAATTGATGTACAGGAAGGTATATATGCATTTGCTCAGGGACCCATGTATGAAACTCCTGCAGAAATACGTGCACTTTCTATACTGGGGGCTGATGCGGTAGGCATGTCTACCGTACCTGAAGTCATAGCAGCCCGACATGCCGGAATGAGAGTACTCGGCATGTCGTGTATTACCAACATGGCAGCCGGTATACTGGATCAACCTCTAAACCATGAAGAGGTAATGCAGACAGCAAAAAGAGTAGAGGAGAAATTTACAAATCTGGTAAAAGCTATTGTTGCAGAATGGCAATAAAATTGATAAGCTAAATTTACCATAACAAGTTTTTACTTACCGGTAATTCTCCATATGCTTTTCAGCAGCTGGTATGGGCATATTGGTTTGATTATTCGAAATGGGGTGCGGAATGAAGCATTTATTTGCGTCTGGGGAACATATATACAAAAAGAATGTAAAACAGTTACGGGACGTCAGTTTTGAAGCTGAATACCTGGTATATGACGAAGTTGCTGAAGATACTGAGTTTGAAGCAGTGGGACGTATTGAAGATAAAAATGTATCTGTGAAATTCAGAATAAAAGGAGACAGTTACAGCGACATAAAGTTTAGACATACGGTTAAGATTCTGATGCAGTCGGACATATTACTTGCGGATTGGGAGAATTATGAAATAGTGTATCTGTAGACAATCATAAAAAATGTTAATGGCATAAATGGATTAAGGAGTGCGTAAAGCATTCCTTTTTATTTTTCATTGTAATTGCAAAATGTATTAAAAACACACAAATGCAAAAACTTTGTATTGATTAAGTTTTATGACAGCAAACAGTGTAGGTTTGAATGAATTTAAGTGAATATAGATAAAAATAAGTGTTGATAAATTAATATAATTTGTATACAATGGTATATGGATGTATATAAAATTATTCAAAATAACTTATAAGCATATATAATTAGTACTTGTTTGTACTAAAAACGATCAATGGAGGTATTTAAATGAAAAGTGTTATACGTGACATCAATATGGCGGATTCAGGAAGAAAGAAAATTGAATGGGTTAGAAAAAACATGCCGCTTCTTCGGAGCTTAGAAGAGGAATTTTCAAAAGAACAACCCTTTAAAGGCATAAATGTGACCGTATCGGTTCACCTGGAAGCGAAGACTGCATATCTGGCTAAGGTAATAGCCGCAGGGGGAGCACATGTATCCGTTACGGGAAGCAATCCTCTTTCTACACAGGATGACGTTGCCGCAGGTCTTGCAGCTGACGGGCTTGATGTATATGCGTGGTATAATTCAACCAAGGAAGAGTATGCTGAACATTTGAAGATGGCTTTGGGAGATAAGCCCAACATAATAATAGATGATGGTGGCGACCTTATTCATCTTTTGCACACAACCGAAAAACATCTTCTTCCAAGTGTTATAGGAGGATGCGAAGAGACTACCACCGGTGTTTTGAGACTGAAGGCCATGGAAAAGGAAGGTGCTCTTTTATTTCCGATGGTTGCAGTAAATAATGCATACTGCAAATATTTGTTTGACAATCGCTATGGAACCGGACAGTCCGTATGGGATGGGATTAACAGAACAACTAACCTGATAGTTGCGGCTAAAGATGTAGTAGTAATAGGTTATGGCTGGTGTGGAAAAGGTATAGCAATGAGGGCAAAAGGGTTAGGTGCAAATGTAATAGTCTGTGAAATAGATCCTATTAAGGCAACAGAGGCTGTTATGGATGGTTTTAAAGTCATGAAGATGGATGAGGCAGCAAAACACGGTGACATATTCGTAACTGTAACCGGGTGCAGCAGAGTAATATATGAAGATCATTATAAGGTAATGAAAAATGGAGCAATACTTTGCAACGCAGGGCACTTTGATGTTGAAATATGCATTCCTGAGCTTGAAAAGCTTGCTGTAGAGAAGAAAGAACAGAGAAGGAATATTATGGGTTATAAGATGGCAGACGGAAGGTGGATAAATCTGCTTGCTGAAGGAAGACTGGTAAATCTTGCAGCGGGAGACGGACATCCTGCAGAAATTATGGATATGAGTTTTGCACTTCAGGCTCTTAGCGCAAAGTATGTACTGGAAAATCACAAGAGCCTTGGCAAAAAAGTAATAGATGTACCTTCAGAGATAGACCATAGGGTTGCAAATATGAAACTTGATTCATGGGGTATAAAAATAGATAAGCTGTCTGAAGAACAGAAAAAATATCTTGAGAGTTGGACGGAATAAATATGGAGAAGGAAATACTTACATTGGATGAAGCTGCACAGCTGTTTGGAGTAAGTGTAAAAACCTTTATAAAGTTGCTGAAAGAGGATAAGGTCCCTGCAAGAAAAATCGGACGCGAGTGGCGTTTTAGCCGGAATGCACTTATAAGCTGGCTGTCGGCAGGTGATTCTCAAACTTATTCGGCAAGTGAAGGTGAACTAAAGGAATTCTTTAATCAGGTTGCGCCAGAGTGGGAAGAAATCAGCCGTGAGTATTATGATCAGTCTATCAAAAACAGGATAGTAGATATGGGAATACTGATGAAAAATATGACTGTGGTTGATCTCGGGTGTGGAGACGGGTATATTTCCAGAGCTGTATCGGGAATGGTTGATAAGGTTATTGCAATAGATATTTCCAGCAAAATGCTGGAGCTACTCAATAAAAAGGCGGCTGAGGCCGGAATAAAGAATATTGAAACCATAGAAACAGAAGCTCAGGAAGTGCCGTTGAAGGATTCTATAGCTGATGTTGTTTTCGCCAGTATGTTCCTGCACCATATAGAAGAACCTGAAGAGATCATTCAGGAAATGTACCGCATTGTAAGACCTGAGGGTATAGCGGTAATTGCAGATTTTCAAAAGCATAAAAATGCGGAAATGAAAAAAAGAATGCATGACGTCTGGAGCGGTTTTTCTACATCAGAAGTAAAAAAATGGTTTATAAATGCAGGATTCAGCAATATAAATATTGAAATTTTGGAGCATGAAAACAACTACTCTTCAGAATACAACAATATAGGTGAAAAACCGTCGGTATTCATATTAACTGCAGAAAAGTGAGCTGGAGGAGGGTGTATTACTATAGTAATCGGTATTTTTACATTACTTAAAGTAAGCAGCCTCCTTATTTATTTTATATTATTGTTAATCAAATATTTGGAGGTTTATTATGAAAATTCTGATAAAGAATGCGGACATAATTACAATTGATGATGAGAGAATGTTTATAAATAATGGCAATGTGGCTATAGAAAACGGATACATAAAATTTGTCGGAGCAGAAGCAGATGTTACTGGCTTTAATGCAGACAGGGTAATTGATGGCAGCAACAAGCTGGTGCTGCCGGGACTGGTCAACTCCCATACTCACAGTCCGATGACCATATTCCGTAACTACGCAGATGATCTTGCACTAGAGGAATGGCTTTTTAAGAAGATAATTCCTGCAGAATCGAAACTTACCCCTGAGGATGTTTATTGGGGTGCAATGCTGGGTATAACTGAGATGATCAAGTCAGGTACAACGTGTTTTGCGGACATGTATCTGCATATGGATGAGGTAGTTAGAGCAGTACAGGAATCAGGAATCCGTGCAAATATCAGCAGGGGGCCGATACAGTCAAGTGTGAGAACTAAATCGGGCCTTGAAGTAGACGCTGATAGCTGTACAGGTTTCTTTAATAATTGGAATAACAAGGAGAATGGGCGAATCAAGGTATATGTCGAAATTCATTCGGTATACCTTTTTGATGAAGAATCTATAAGAGATGCAGCTGCATTAGCAAAGCAGCTTAATACCGGTATACATATTCACCTGGCGGAGACACTTGGCGAAAATGAGACGAGTATAAACAAATATGGGGCAGATCCGATTGAGATAAGCGAGAGATTAGGAATTTTTGATGTTCCTGTTTTTGCTGCACACTGTGTTCAGCTATCGGACAAGAACCTTAAAATGCTAAAAGAAAGAAATGTAAATGTATCACATAACCCTACCAGCAACTTAAAATTAGGAAGTGGAATAGCAAGAGTGCCTGAAATGCTGGCGGAAGGAATAAATGTATCCCTTGGGACTGATGGAACTGCGAGTAATAATAATTTGAATCTGATTGAAGAAATGCATATTGCAGCTTTGATCCATAAAGGGGTTAGCAAAGATCCGACTTTGGTAAATGCTGAACAAGTGCTGAAAATGGCTACAGTAAACGGAGCAAAGGCTATTGGTTTTGGTGATGAAACAGGAGTTTTGAAGCAAGGAATGAAAGCTGATGTTATTCTGATAGATATGGATAAACCTCATTTGAATCCAAGGAATAACTTAATGTCTGCTGTTGTATATTCTGCTCAAGCTTCAGATGTAGATACGGTTATTATTGATGGGAAAATCGTTATGGAGAACAGAAAATTGATAACCATAGATGAAGAAAAAGTAAAATATAAAGTGAATGAAATTACCCGTAGAATACTGGGCAGTTAAGTATGATTGTAAAGAATACTACACTCTTAGTAGACAATTTTGATTATTTATTATAATATATTTAATGGATTTATTTCCATAACAATTAGATGTGGCTGTTTATAGAGCAATTTAGTATTATTGGCACAAGTATATGATGAAATTATCTCCTTACTTGTATTTTGGGGGAAATAGATGAGGCGTATTTCTATAGAAAACTGCCATGAAGGCATGATATTGGGAAAAACCATATTTTCGGATGGTAGCCGGATCTTGCTTAATGAGGGTGTAGAGCTTAAACAATCATATATAGAAAGACTAAAGCTATACAATGTATCCGAGATATATATTCAGGATGAATTATCCAGTGATATTTTCATTAGCGATGTGGTTGATGAAAGAACACGTATCGAGGCAAAAGCACTGGTTAAGTCCGTGATGGAAGATTGCAGGAAGAATTCTAGAATTGATTCGGACAGGGCCAAGTTAATGGTAGATCGGATAATAGATGAGCTTCTTTCACAAAGAGATATTCTTGTAAATTTGTCGGATATAAAAACAACTGATGATTACACTTTTGCACACTCGGTAAATGTATGCATACTTTCGCTTATTACCGGAATGAAACTAGGACTTAACCAGTTAAGGCTGAAAGATCTTGGAGTAGGTGCACTGCTTCATGATATTGGCAAAACCTTAGTTCCGGCAGAAATAATTAAAAAGCCAGGAGAACTCACTGACGAAGAATATGAGACGGTTAAGCAGCATACTGTTTTAGGACATAATATATTAAAAGCCGATCTGGACATAAGTATATCTTCTGCATTTGTTGCCTTCGGGCACCATGAAAGGTATGACGGAAGTGGCTATCCTATGGGACTAAAAGGGGATAATATCCATTTGTTTGCGCGGATAGTAGCTATTGCAGATGTATATGATGCGTTAACCTCTGACAGGGTATATCATAAAAAAATGAAGAACCATGAAGCAATAGAGTTAATTACAACAGTGGGTGCCCATCAATTTGACAATGAGATACTGCAGTGTTTTATTAAGAATATTGCTATGTATTCAATGGGAACAGGAGTTATACTGGATACAGGAGAAAGAGGAATCGTTGTGGATTGCAACAAAGACTTTCCTACACGGCCTGTTATTCGGATTGTTTACCGTGCAAATGGGGAAAAGGTTAATGTATATGAAGAGATAGACCTTACCAAAAAACTTAATGTGTTTGTAATGGATAGCTGCGAATTATAGAATGTATTGAGAGTATACTAAGACTTGACAATGAAATTTCCTTTGAATAATATTATTTATATAGGATGATTGACTCTTTGGTATGTTATGCCGCTGTGGCTCAGGGGTAGAGCAATTCACTCGTAATGAATAGGCCGCGGGTTCGATTCCCGCCAGCGGCTCCAAGAGTTATCTGTAAAAAGGTATATCAATCAGCCTGATTATTATGATATAATTAAGATATACCTTAATATAGCTGTTAGGAGGGATTTCTATGACAGCATATGAGTTGGTTTCATCTGAGAAGACACTTCTGGTTGAATTGATAATAAGAGAGATAACCAGACTAAAAGAATTAAATGATATGGAAGGAATAAACAAGCTTGAATCTATACTTGAAAAGATAGAAAAAATGTAAGCCGGTTGCATACCGGCTATTTTTATTGTATATGAATACCTCGCGCTATGCGCGTGGTTCTAAAGAGCTTTAGCTATAGAAGTGGATTTAAAAACCTCCTTATGATAGAATAGAGCAGGTTTCGCTGACCGCTCAAAAAAATCAAAGGAGGTCGTCGCAATGGACGAAAGTAGTTTATCACATACGAAGTGGGAATGTAAATACCATATAGTATTTGCTCCAAAATTCAGAAGGAAAGAAATATATGGAAAGCTAAAAACGGATATAGGGCAAATATTAAGACAATTATGTGTCCTGAACGATACTTGAGTTGACACTCCTCTGGGAAATATTAAGTTTCATTTATCTAGCGCTACCAAATATGGTGGCGCTTTTATATTATCAGGTTGCGCGCTGACCTGATACTTTCATTTACTAACTTTCTTTTCGCGGGAAAAGAAAGTTACAAAGAAAAGCGAACCTCCCAAAATACTAGCTTACTGCACCCGGATGGATCTTCTCCCGTACCAAATGTAGACTGTCCAGGAAAGTCTGCATAGGGGTTTTGCCTTTACACCTTTTGCCCTGATGTGTACGTTCTTCGTTATACTGAAGCATATAAAAGTCTAAATCTTCCTGCAGATGTTCAACCGTTTTATATACTGTTTTTCTGAATGCTACCTTATAAAATTCATTTAATAGTGTTTGATTAAAACGCTCACAAATACCATTGGTTTGAGGACTTTTAGCCTTAGTCATTGTATGCTCAATATCATTCATCTGTAAGAACAGCTCATACAAATGCTTTTCTGGAGCACCATAATATTCTGTTCCTCTATCAGTTAATACTCTCATTACCGGTATCATGTGACTTTCAAAGAATGGTAGAACTCTCTCATTTAATATATCTGCAGCCGTAACAGGAATTTTTGCAGTGTACAATTTAGCAAATCCCACAGCAGAGTACGTATCAATGACAGTCTGCTGATATATTCTGCCGACTCCTTTAATATATCCCACATAGAATGTATCTTGTGCAATTAAGTATCCAGGGTGTTGAGTATCAATTTCATCTATAGATATATTCTTTTCCTGCTTTGCTTTTTCTAAAGCAACAAGTTGTTCTTCCGTGTAGAGAATACCTTCTTTTGCAGCTTTCTCTTCAAGCTTTTTTAGCCTCTTTTCAAATGTCTCTATGGAATTTCTGAGCCATATGGATCTTATTCCACCGGCGGATACGAGCACTCCTTGCTTTCTGAGTTCATTACTTGCTCTAAGCTGACCATATGCAGGTTTCTCATAAGCCATCCTTACTACAGCTTCTTCAATTTCAGGGGCTACTCTGTTCTTTATACAAGGCTTTTTACGGGTTTTATCCTTTAACCCTTCAAGTCCTTGTTCTGCATAAGTTTTCCTTATGTCGTAAAAATGCTGCCGGCTAACTCCATGAATTTTACATGCTTCACTTACGTTTCGAAGATATTCTGCCAACTCTATTAAACTCATTTTATTCTTAACTATACGTTCTTGTATTGTCATAATTAAAATCTCCTCCTTACAATCAAGATGTTGTCCAGAGGAGATATTGCCCAAACATTATTCAGATACTGTCAAGTCAAGTTAATTTTCTTACAGAACAGACATTTTTGGTGTAAAGGCTACTATGTTAGTACAGTTTAGGCATAAAGCGAGTAATAGACCCTTCTAAGGGTTCAAATAAAAACCACCCTTTTAAGGGTGGATGATTATTGGGGGAATTAAGTTTTGCTACAGTTCCTATTGAATTTAAAGAAGCATTTTATGAAAGGTTATATTTTAAACTTTGCTATAAGCATTTTTAAATCTTCAGCCATTTTTGACAAGTTGTTGGATAGTGTTGACATTTCCTCCACTGAAGCAGTTTGTTCTTCTGTTGCTGCAGCAGCGGCTTGCGTATTTTCCGAAGTATCCGTTGCAATATGAAGTACTTCATCTATATCCCTAACAACTCTTTCACTTTCTTTTGTAATGCCCTGAATGGATCCTGTTACCGCCTGAATCTCTTTTGTCACCTTTTCAATAGCAGATAAAATATCACCAAAAGCATCCCCTGCTTGATTTACGATATTAATTCCATTTTTTACAGACTCGGTACCCTGATTTATTGAACTAACCACTACGGAGGTGTTATTCTGAATCTCATTTATTATGATACTTATCTCCTTTGTTGAGCTTGCTGATTGTTCAGCGAGTTTTCTTATCTCTTCCGCAACAACACTGAATCCTTTTCCAGCTTCTCCTGCTCTTGCTGCTTCTATTGCAGCATTTAATGCAAGGAGATTTGTTTGCGCTGATATACTGTTAATAATTTCTAGAATATTTCCTATTTCTTTTGTTTTTTCTCCAAGCTCTGTAACTAATCCTGCAGAACCCGTAACAACTTCACTAATTTTATTCATCTGTAGGATGCTTTCTTGCACCTTGCTTTTTCCAGTATTCGCAAAGGCTGATGCATTAAGTGACGAGTCAGCAACCTCCATACTGCTATTTGAAATATTTTGCATTCCATTGTACATCTCATTTATAAAACTGGAAACGTCCGATACTTTTCTTAACTGTAGCTCTGAGCCATGAGCTATATTTTGAATTGTTGATGAAATATCTTCCGATGCTTTAGCACTTTGCTCAGCACTCATGTTTAACTCTTCGGCCAAATTAGTAACCTGTTCTGAATGAGTACTGATTTTATCAATCGTATTCTTAAGCTTATCAACCATAATATTAAAATTCTTGGCTAATTGTCCGATTTCATCCTCGCCGAATTTCTGATCAATATTTCTTAAGTTGCAATCTGCAATCTGCTTACATATGGCACTTAATGAATTTATATCACTTTTCATTGTTTTGACGATTCTATAGCTGATTGTTAAAAGAACGATATTTACCACTAATATCAGACAAATAACAATGTAGTTAACTTTTTTCTGTACCCCAATAAAAAGATTATGAAAATCATCAGTATAGAACTTAATTTTTTCAGAGATCTCTGCTTCTGATTGGATAAATTGTTCCTTGCCGATTTTACCGGACTCTAAATCTTTTGTCAGAGTGAGGCTTTTTTTCAACTCAACAATATCCAGTTCACATAATTCAATTGCACGCTTCATATCACTTGGAAGCAAGGCCTTATCAAGCCAGTTTACCATAGAAATGACTTCTTCCGGCAATGTTTGCATGACATCACGGCCTTTATAAAATACATCAAGGTTGTCTTTGTTTCCAGTTTCTACATACTGGTTGATGTAATATTTATTTTTCCAGAGCAGTTCGACATGATTTCTTTCCAAGCCTTGGAGGTGTGCAATTTTCTGAAAGTAGTATATACCGAATAGTGTAACGCCTAAAGCAATGACCGGTAGAACCAAAAGCAGTACCAACTTCTGTTTTAAAACCTTTTTCATCGTTGTTTTAAAATTCATTGATATCCCCCATTTGACAGTTGTTTTGACAGGTATTTAGACTATGTATCATAGTCAGTTTGTTGTTTTGTGATATTTGACATAACATATTTTTGATTCACTTGTGTGATGAATTAATTAATACTTGTTGCGGAAAGTCCTCACTATTACAGCAAGATATGTATTTCTGAAGCTTTTACAGATAAGACAAGCAAGAGCATCTTTTCATAACTAATAACTTTAATTAGGAATATACAGTACAGAGTGATTATACATCTTCGTTGAGTTAATGGCAAAATCTAAAAGAATTATTTTCAAATGTCGGACAAACTTTAAAAGACCTTTGATTTAAAAATGATCTTAGACTTTATTCTTTACTATAGTGTATTAACTGTATACTACTGAAATTAGTAATTCAGTTTAAAATACTAAATACATTATTCGACACTTTATGTAAATATCCTCTCTTATTCGACAAAAAATTTATAAATTATAGTTAACTTACATAATATTCAGGATAATGCGAAAGGCCTATGCACATCGCACAGACCTTTCATTGTTCAATAAACACGGCTATCAATATTTTTAGCAATATTACGGTCTATTTTTTCATAATGTATTTCAATACTAAAAGGTTTAAGCCCAGAACTGTAGAGAATACGGCAAAAAACAAAACTATTAAAGAAAGAATCAGATTTTTATTTATTTGAACTATACCGAATACTCCTAAGACAATTCCGGCGATTATCAACGCTATACTTGAGATTAGAGCTAATGATCTCCGATCCATAATTTCCTCCATTTTTTTAGTTAATTAAAGTATACACTATAATTGCAGTTTAGGTAATAAAAACTTCGTATACGTAATTTTGAAGCTTTTTGCGGCTGAACAAATTGTGATAGCAATAAAGTTGTTGCACTGAATAGCCTAATACGACCTTCAATAAATCACCATTATTATTTTTGTTATTATGCATAATATAAATAATAAAGGAGTGATCATAATGAGTAAAAAGGCACTGACAGTATTGATTATCGTAGCTTTAATAGTGATTTTAGCAGCTGCAGGAGTAGGAATTCATCACATGATGAATCCGGCTGTGGCGAAGTAACTCTTTAGAGCAGGCATGCACAGCCTTTACTAAAAGGAGCTGTAAAATGAGAGGATGTGTACTAAAGCTTAGTGAGAAAAAATAATCCAATCATAAAATAACCTATCCCGTACATACTAAAGTCGGGTGACATAATATGAAAAAGGTATTTTCAACATTATTCTTGCTGTTTTTTTTTGCCGGAAGTCTCACATGCAGTCTGCCGCGTATGAATTCAGAATTTAAACGAACTGCTAAACAAGAACCCTTTTCAATGCGGTCAAAGGAGATTCTCGGCACTCAAGGAAAATTATCAGTGCATTTTATTGATGTAGGACAGGGAGACAGCATACTTGTAATGACACCGTCAAAAAAAGTTGTGCTTATAGATGCAGCTGCTGAAAACCGGAAAAACGAAGTGGTATCCTATTTGAAAAAACTAGATATAAAATTAATAGATATATTGATTGCTACTCATCCCCATGACGATCATGTAGGAGGTATGTCCGAAGTAATAAAAAAATTCAGTATACAGGAGGCAATACTACCTGAGGCACCATTTGAAAACAATGACAGCAGGGATTTTATTGAAGCTTTGAGGGCTAAAAAGATAACTGGCAGCACTGTAAGTCCCGGTTATTGTATTAAGCTGGATAATGTCAGCTTCCAAGTGTTTGCACCTTGTAGTAAAAATTATTACTATATAAATAACTATTCACTGGTTATTAAAATTGTCTATGGGAAAAGTTCCTTCTTATTAGCTGGTGATGCACAGTTTTCCTCGGAAGAGCAAATGCTTTCTGAGGGCTATAATCTCAAAGCAGATGTGCTTAAAGTAGGACATCATGGAAGCGAAGGATCATCAAGTATAGAGTTTTTAAATGCCGTAAGGCCGAGATATGCAGTGATATCTGTGGGGAAACTCAATCCTTACGGACATCCGAATAATGCAGTTATAGACAGGATAAAGAGTATAGGAGCAAAAGTGCTGAGAACAGATATAGAAGGGGACATTATTCTTATATCAGATGGTAATAGAATAATTGCAGATAAGTATTTTAAAAAAGCATCGTAAGATTTTATGCTTGATGGAGAGCCTGTTCTACTTGTTTTCCTCGTTTTGAGCCTTCATGAGCATAATTTTTATTTCCTTCAGTTGCTCAGAGTTATTGATTGCTGCTTTTACTATAAGGTATAAAGCAACGAAAAAAACAAATACTCCAAAAATGATAAGAAATAATATTGGCATATATTTTCTCTCCCAAACTAAATTTATTTCGGCTTATATAGCGTTATGCTACATGAATTTCTGATTAACACAATACTTTTATTCTGCTAAAATTATATTCCTTTTTATCAAATATGTAAATAATGAGTGAGAGGCTGATATACAGCCTCTATTTTGAAATAATGAAGACAGTTGTATCCTTCATGTTTTGTGAAGGTACGATCACAGCCAGATGTTTTTCTTTTTCAACTGTAATACTGCTCGGTTTTTTATCATCTGTGGTTTTCCATCCGTTTTTATGCAGAAGTTTTTCGTATTCAGTTATTATGTCTTCAATTTTTGCATCGGCTATTGAATAACTTGCAGTTGAAAAACCGTATTCATTTGCAGGGGAAGAATTCTCAAGTACCATGCCCGGGTATGAAGGCAAATATGAGAATTCTTTAGTATATTTTACCACACTTCCGCATGCGGAAATAATAAGCACAAGTATAAAAGCTGAAACAAGTATAATACTCTTTTTCATTGTGACACCTCCTGGAGACATTATTGACAGAAAAGCGGAAATTTATTTCTTTTATATATTTCCCGCTAAATCAGCACAAAGTACATACGAATTGATTGGAGTTTGTTAGCTTGTCTCGTAAAACAATATTTGACAGCGTACCTTTTGTCTATGTAAAATATGTTTATGCTGATGATTGACGCATTATATCGGATATGTTGAAGGATTCCATGTACTTATAACAGGTTGCCAGAAAACTGATAGTAATAATAAATGGCGAAGCGAGTCAATTTATTATTAACGACAACTATGAAAATATTATTTATTAAAAGAGGTATGGAGAAAATGCAGGACATTGTTGGGAATTACTACGTTTTGAATAATTCGGTAGATACACTGAAGGAAGATTTTACAATTGACTATGAAAAGAGTACCTTTTATGAGGTTATACGCATAATAGACGGTGTTCCTTTATTTTTTGAGGAACATTACAACCGGTTGAAAAATTCTATGAACATTCTGGACTTGAACCTGAAGTGTTCAAAGCAGGAGCTGAAATCATCAATAAAGAAGCTCATTGAAGTGTATGGTTCTCCGGATTGCAATGTAAAAATCAATATATACGACTCGGAAGGTGAGCAGAATTGCCTGCTATATATAAGTAAAAGCTACTATCCTCCAAAGGAAGAAGTTGAAAAGGGCATAGGGGTCAGTTTGCTAAAATTGGAGAGAAACAACCCCAACGTTAAAATAATCAATACTTCTTATAAGGAAGCGGTTAGTAAAAAAATGAATGAAACCGGAGCATTTGAAATTCTTTTAGTAAATGAGGATGGAAAAGTTACTGAAGGTAGTAAGTCAAATGTATTTTTTGTAAGGGGTACCAAAGTATTTACATCTCCAGGCGAGTATGTATTAAAGGGAATTACCAGACAATATATTATTGATGTTTGTAAAAGGCTTGAACTGGAAGTTGTTGAGACACTTATAGATATTGTATCATTGAGCGAGATGGAGGGTCTGTTCATATCGGGAACCTCAATAAAGGTTTTACCCGTATCTACTGTAGACTCATTTGTGTTTTCCTCCGGTAGCCATCCTACGATAATAGATATAAGGGATCAGTTTGATAAATTTATTGATGATTATGTTTCAAGAAACAGGGAATAATTCACTAAATATGCTAACGGGCTTGTCTGAAGAGTACTTCAGACAAGCCCGTTTTTTGTATATAAATGTTTGTAAACACAAAACATATAGATAAAACCGGATTATTTACAATATGCTTTAGGAGGGGATTACATGGATGAGAGAATAGTTTTCAGCAGAGTAAACAGTATGCTTGCAGAAGCTGATTATCCTTTGGAGATTAAGGATATTGCAGATTTGGAAGATTTTCTGAATGATGCTGGAAATGCCAGTATGGGCTTATATGACGAAATAGAACAGCTCTATAATCAATTGCTGGGTTATGAAGATACTGCTGAAGATTTTTAGTATCAAGCGGGATCTCGGGCACCTCCCTTTAGCAAAAGGAGGTGCTTTTTATCATCTGGATATTTATACTATAAAAGCAGTGTTAGACACCTTGGTTTCTTAAAAGGATATTCGGATATTGACATTGTATATATATTATGCAATCATAGCCACTGAAGGGAAATTTTCCTTTTACAGATTTTATTCAGTCAGAAAATCTTTTCTGTATTTAGTTACAGTATGAGTATTATCTGATATTTTATATTTAAGTAATATAGGTTCGCATGTCTTTGCGGGAGGAGCAAGTGTATGGAGCAGGTAGATTTTTTGGTTATCGGTGCCGGTGTTGTGGGGTTGGCTATAACTGCCGAACTATCGGAAAGGTATGGTGAAAGCAGTATTTTGCTTGTTGAAAAGCACAAGAAATTCGGACAGGAGACATCAAGCAGAAACAGCGAGGTAATCCATTCGGGTATTTATTATCCGACAAGCTCTTTGAAAGCTCAGCTTTGTATAGAAGGAAACCGCTTGATGTATGAGTTTTGTCGTACATGGAATATTCCCCATGAAAGAATTGGGAAGATTATAATAGCCAGATGTGAAGACGAGATTTCTGCCCTTGAGGCCTTTATAAAAAAGGGTATGGAAAATGGTGTTATGGATCTGGAAATGCTGGATCAAAAACAGGTTTCCAGATTGGAACCGAATATTAAGGCCGTAGCAGCTATATTATCCCCATCAACAGGAATTGTCGATTCACACCAGTTGATGGCACGCTTTGAATCCAATGCAAAAAAGCAAAATGCAATGATAGCTTACGGCCATGAAGTCACAGGTATAGAACAGACATGTGATGGATATATGGTTGCATATAAATCCTTAAATGGAGACAGTGGTATTATAAAATGCAGTTACATTATAAATAGTGCAGGTTTGGGTTCTGATAAGATTGCCGGACTGATGGGACTAGACATAGACAAGGAAGGATACCGCCTGTTCCCATGCAAAGGTGAATATTTCAGTGTAAAGGCTTCAAAGTCAGGAATGGTATCGCGTTTGGTGTATCCGCCACCACTAAAAAACCTGAAAGGTTTGGGAATCCATGTGACTAAATCAATGGATGGCAACATAAGATTGGGCCCGAACGCTTTTTACGTGGATCAGATTGATTATGATGTTGATTCTGGTCATTCAGGAATGTTCTACAAGGCAGCTAAGGAGTATCTGCCATTTTTGGAGGAATTGGACATAGGTCCTGATATGGCTGGTGTGAGACCAAAGCTGCAAGGCCCTGATGACCCTGTAAAAGATTTCATAATCAACTATGAAGGCGATAAGGGCTTGCCGGGAGTCATTAACCTTTTAGGAATTGAGTCACCCGGTTTGACATCAAGCTTGAGTATCGCAAAATATGTAGTAAAACTGATAGAAAATAAATTTTAGAGTCTATTTGCTCAGATTGAGGATTTTCTGCGCTTAACCGGATCAATAAGTTTTATGGTCATTCCAATATGCATATTTTATTATCCGGATGGTAAGAAAAGTACGCTTCCTGGTACGGTGGTCTGATTTACACAAACTGAGTTTTTATGTTATTATAATTTAGAATCTGATTTTTACTTTTACTTTAGATAAACGGGGGTTATGCAGATGAAGCAGTATCTTGATCTATGTAGGTATATCCTTGAAAAAGGCACAAAGAAACATGACCGTACAGGAACAGGAACAATCAGTGTATTCGGATATCAGATGAGATTCGACCTGAATGAAGGGTTTCCTCTTGTTACTACTAAAAAGCTGCATTTAAGATCAATTATCCATGAACTGCTTTGGTTTATAAAAGGTGATACAAACATAAAGTATTTGAAGGATAACGGTGTATCAATATGGGATGAGTGGGCTGACGAAAATGGTGAATTAGGCCCTGTCTATGGGCATCAGTGGAGATCATGGCCGGCCAGTGACGGAAGAACTATAGACCAGCTGGCAGATCTGATTGGAAATCTGAAAACGAACCCGGATTCAAGAAGGCATATTGTAAGTGCCTGGAATGTAGGAGAACTCGATAAGATGGCATTGCCGCCATGTCATTGCTTTTACCAGTTCTATGTAGCTGATAACAAGTTGTCATGCATGCTATATCAAAGGAGTGCAGATGTTTTTATAGGCGTACCTTTTAATATTGCTTCGTATGCGCTGATGACAATGATGATAGCACAGGTTTGTGGATATGAGCTCGGAGATTTTGTTCATACTCTCGGGGATGCACATATTTACTCAAATCATTTAGAACAAGTAAACCTGCAATTATCGCGTGAACCTAGGCTGCTACCTAAAATGCAGATAAATACAGATGTAAAATCCATATTTGATTTTAAATTTGAAGATTTTAAACTTTTGGATTATGATCCCCATCCACATATTAAAGGAGCAGTAGCAGTATGATTTCTTTGATTCTGGCAATGGATAAAAACCGTACCATTGGGTTGGAAAACAAACTTCCCTGGCGCTTACCGGCTGATCTTGCATATTTTAAAAAAGTTACTATGGGACATGCCGTAATTATGGGGCGCAAAACTTTTGAATCAATCGGAAAACCTCTTCCGGGTCGAAGAAATATTATTATTTCCAGAAATAATTCTTACACTGCTGAAGGTTGTACAGTATACAATTCAGTTGAAGAAGTTGTTGACAGTGTGGGGGATGAAGATGTTTTTGTCATAGGTGGGGCCAATATATACAATGAGTTCATTAACTACGCACAGAGACTATATATTACACTGATTGAGGAAACTTTTATAGGGGACGCATTTTTCCCGGAAATTGACTCTGCCGGATGGAAACTGATATCAAAAGAGAAGGGTATAAAGGACGAAAAAAATCCGTACGACTATTGTTTTATGCTATATGATAGGCTCAGATAGGTGAAAGATAACAATTTGTATATTGCACATAAATATACAAATTGTTATGTACGGTAGCTAAAGACCTTTTACAACAGGCTTTGACAGCGTGATTGCCTCGAACAAAAAACCAAATGCAGTTGATCTGGACAAAATAGGATACAATAGTACGAATAATTTCTAAAAAAACAAATAAATGTGGGGAATTTTCCATAAATTGTATTGACAGAAAATGTAAGTTGCTATATACTGAAAATATCAATAAACGACTGAGTTTTTGGTAAACAAATATGATTTATTGTTTACCTTTATAGAGTGGTTTAGTACAGTATATTAAGTATTATGATAAAAAAAGTGAATATGAAAAACGGACTCGAAATGTACATGGGTTAGCAAATGTTTGGTTTTACAATTATCAAAGAAGCATATCTGTTAGTTGTTGTCGAAAAGATTTTACAACTTAAGCATATCTATTCTTATCAATATTTTGAAACATATAATTCAATTCACACGTTAACATTCCCAAAAGAATATTATTACAGTTTTGTATGAGGTCATACAGCAATATGGTGTTTATTTTAGTGTGCATATAGCTAATATCTATTGATTAGCCGGTGTTTAGTCATTAAGTTTTTGCTAAGCGTATGAATGCAGAAATAGGTATGACAGAAATATCGAATGATTTGAATGCAACATATTCAGGCTTTGACATATTTGTTTCTGACTGCATGATTGCATGTGTTTTCTGTATTATTTTTCACAACCTCAGTATTGATTCCCTGATTTTTTCCTTTTTGATACCAGGCAGCGTATATAGGCTATGGTTTATTAAGCTTTGCCCGAATTACATATAAAAACCTATATCAAATTAATTTACTTTCACTAGCGTGTATGAAGAGCAAATTACTCAATGCTGCTATTTTAGCTTGCTTATAAAGAATCTGCAGCAAAAGGAGGTGTTTTTGTCGTGGGCTGAAGTAGTATTGCTCGTGAAGTAGACGCTAATAAAAAATAAAAGAAAGAAGGAGTATTGTTATGAAAAAAAGAATTTGTACATTTTTTGTCATCATTGTTTTACTGCTGAGTTTAGCGGTAATACCTTCTGCATCAGGTACAGATATAAGTTATAATGGTAATGACACTGGAAAAGATGTCATGCTGCAGGGATTCCACTGGAACAGTGCAAATCTGGGGGGGACTTGGTACAATACGGTTAACAGCAATGCAACGAATATAGGGTCTTACTTTACAGCGGTTTGGATGCCACCACCGAATACGGCCCCAAGCTTCGCAAAGCAAGGGTATTTGCCTGAAAACTGGTATAATATGAGTAATTATTATGGCACACAAGCTAACCTGAAAACTGCTATAACTTCCCTCCATAGCAAAAATGTGAAGGTTCTGGCAGACATAGTAGTAAACCACAGAAACGGTATGTCCCAATGCCCTCATGGCAGATGGATAAATTTCAGCAGTCCTACGATGACTCCTAGTGTAAACCTTATTGATGGTGATTATGATAGAGTCAACAACGGTACTGAAACCACATGTTCTACTTGTGCTAACAACAACCATACAGAGGGTTCATGGGCATATGGCGGAAGAACATATTCCTGTGA
This sequence comes from Clostridia bacterium, assembly GCA_026414765.1. Classification (NCBI taxonomy): domain Bacteria; kingdom Bacillati; phylum Bacillota; class Clostridia; species Clostridia bacterium. The sequence continues at coordinate 41,998 of JAOAIJ010000020.1, forward strand.
CGATTATAATGCAGCTCCTGACTTAACACATTGGGCTACAGATACAAGGGATAAGATAAAAGCATGGCAGACATGGCTTAAGAATGCTACAAACGCCGGTTTTGACGGTTGGCGTTATGATTTTATCAGAGGGTTTGCTCCACAGTACCTCGGCGAATATAACACCAGTTCATCTCCCTATATTTCTGTAGGTGAGTTCTGGAAATTTGAGAATGAAGGGCTTCCGTCCTCAGCTCGCCAGGCATTGGCTGATGTAGTAAGTCAATCAGGAAATAAGACTATGGTATTTGACTTCGATCTGAAGAGATCACTGAACAGTGCATTCGGTGGATGGACTTTCAATGGCGGGGCTCTGGCAACTACAGGAACAAATACAATAAATGGATTGGTCGGATGGTGGTCAAATGCAGCTGTTACTTTTGTTGACAACCATGATACAGGCTGGTCACCAGGCTTGGCACAAAATCACTGGCCTCTTCCGAACCCATGCAACGGTGATTTGATTTCCGTTAAATGTGCTTACGCATTTATACTGACTCATCCTGGTATTCCAAATGTTTATTGGGCTGACTGGCGCGACCGCGGCAGTGACCTTACTACAGTTATAGAAACTTTGATTAAGATCCGTAGAAGCAATAATGTAACACGTATGTCTAATGTCAGGGTTGTCCGCGCAGAAAATGGACTATATGCAGCTTATATAGGAACAGCTAACGGTGAACAGGTTGCTATAAAGATTGGTAATCAGGGATCGAGCAACTACGAAGGCTGGACTCCAAGCTCAAGCCTTGGACTTACAAAGACGTTTACAAGATACTACAGTGGAGGACATGCATTTACCGTATTCTATAAGAATACAGCAGCTTGATGGAATAAATTGTTGTCTGTGAGTTAGGTATGTTCTAAAAGGAAGAAAAGGAAGGTGCATTTTCTTCCTTTTTTCTTTTATGCATTAAGAGGAAACTGATAAGGCTGCTGCTGAACTTAAAGCATAAACTGTGCCAATTCACTTTTATCAAAATGTGCAATCCGAGGTGTTTTCAGTACTGTTTCACAGCAATACCATAATACATTTCTTAAAATCATTTTTTATGATATAATAATAAATAGACGAAATTTAACAAGCTCTCAAAAGGGGTTTTGGCAGGAAGTGGTTCGTTAATTTGACGGGATAGAATAATTAAATGTTGACACATTTTTAAAAATTAATATATAATATAGTGTGTGCTGTAATTAGCTTAATTCCCACTAATTTACAAAGCAAGAAATGAAGTTTATTCTTGGCACAATTGTTACCATCGGAGGGAGGGAAACACGTGTCTGAAGTTAGAGTAAAAGAGAATGAATCACTTGATAGTGCTCTCAAGAGATTTAAGAGGCAGTGCGCTAAATCCGGCGTTCTCGCTGAAGTTCGTAAGAGAGAGCATTACGAAAAACCAAGTGTAAGAAGGAAGAAGAAGTCTGAAGCAGCAAGAAAAAGAAAGTATAAATAAGGGAGGCTTATTAGATGTCCCTTAAGGAACGACTGCTGGAAGATATGAAAGCCGCCATGAAGGATAAGGATGCTATAAAAAAGAATACTATCCAGATGGCAAGGTCGGCCGTGCTTCAGGTAGAAAAAGATAATAGGATTACCCTCGACGATGATGGTATAGTTGAAGTAATAGCTAAAGAAGTTAAGAAGCGTAGGGATTCGCTGCCTGACTATGAAAACAGCGGAAGAGCGGATCTTATCGAGAGCTTAAAAGTCGAAATAGACGTTTTGATGAAGTACTTACCTCAGCAGTTAAACGAAGATGAAATCGAAGCAATAGTCAAACAAGCTATAACGGATACCGGAGCAAGTTCGGCCAGGGATATAGGAAAGATAATGCAGGCGGTAATGCCTCAGACTAAAGGCAGAGCTGACGGCAAGGTTAT